>JADJTG010000012.1:300000-527772 GCA_016711285.1 Sphingobacteriales bacterium | reverse complement strand
TGTAAATACTTCTTACGTTGTTGAATAAGTTTATTAGAATAAATATAAAAATTATCGCCAAAATAAAGGATATACTTTTTCCTTTCACTTTGGCGAAGCGATTTATGAATATAAAATAATAAATTAAAAGAATAGATGAAAATGATAATATTTAATACAACACTATCCTTTTCATTGCTGTCCCTTATTTTTTATTTAATCTATTTTGGTATAACAGGAGCAATAATTTTAAGGGCTTGGAATTATGCGAAGTGCTGCCTGCTTCCAAACGATACGGATTGTTATAGCGGTCAGGACCACTCAAATCATAGCGATTTATATTGCCTGCGGCTATTTCTGAAGTGCTGTCTTTTTCTATTACAAAACGGTAACATTATTGGGGTGCGTGACCATACTCAAATGATTTTGCACCGAATTATCTTCCAAAGTATCCGAAGGGATAGCCGACTTGCTGGTCAACAGTTTTATAAAAATCCAGAATCACCCTTGATATTAAAATAAAGTTGCTTGGGTGGGTCCAAAAGTAAAACTGCCTGCGTCCAAATCATTCGTTTGTTTGACCCTCCAATTGCGCTCCGTTGATAATACAATATTTCCTAAACGATTGATGTAAGTGAACTGTGATGTTCATATCAATGCCTTCCATACCCTGCAAGAAATAAATAAGAGCAGTAACATCGCCGCTATTGTTCAGGGCTTCGGCAACAGGAGTACCGATATAATTGTGACTGAAATGATTAAACTGTTGATAGTTAAAGGAAATGATGCACTTGTTGTTGATGGTGGTATCGTTCGGATGCTCGCTGTAATAGCACCGAAAGCCGCGAAGTGCCTCTGAGCATACGTGTCACTATTTCCTTTAGTGGAGTCGCAAGCAATATAAAAACCATAAAAAGCATCTTTAAAAGTGGCCTACTTTCAAAATTTCCGGGTGTGTTATGGGGGTCCTTAATTTCTTCGCCGATAGCGGGTGGCATTGAAATACGCAATTGCGGCGGCAGAGAGTCGGCAGGAAGAATATACACAGAGTCGGTGGGTGCAAAAGTTTCATCTTCTACTTTTGCACCCCATTGAGGGTCGTAGCCGAAGTTTCGTAAGAATAATGTATCGTGTCGGTGATGCGCTGCGTGATAGCGATACATAAATATCGTGTTGCGCCGCCGCATTGCCATAAACGGGATTAAAAGAATAATCGTTGGGCGAAGTAAGCACTACCGAGTCAATAATAGGATTAGTTACAAGGTCAGGTCGGAGTATGGAATGGTGAGCTGGGCATACACCTCGCCTGTGAAGTACCGAAAATGGGGTCGTGCAATACGCCGAGTAATTGGTAGCACTGCTGCTGGTAATCAGAGAATCAAGCGGCGTTCCAACTGCACTTAGCGTGAGCGTATCCGTAAAATTGTATTGATAGGATTATCATCATTGTCTAAAAAGTCATTTCCTATTCAGTGCTTTCATTTGCAGGAGCCGCCGCCAAAGTGAGACAGCACAATATAACAGGCTGTGAGCCAATGATAAAAAGGATTTTTTTTCAATGTATTAAGCATAATTTTTCAAAAGAAATAAAACGACAGAACAACGGTATAAATTATACCTATATAATATCAAACCATCAGGCAATCACTCCTCATTTACAACCATACCCCGCCCAAAACAACATCAATACTCTTTACTACACCCTGCACTGCTCAAAAAGCACACAGAGTATTGTGCTGATTAACGTAACAATATAAAAGGGTTACTTATTTGGTTCTTCGGCAAACAACATTTGATAAAAATTGATTCACCTCCAAATCCTGTTCGGGACATAGTCCAAATGCCTGTTGTCGGAAGCGTGAATCCGCATCTAACACCGAAGTTGGCAATCCTTCTGCACCCACAATTACGCCATCGGCATAAGCACGGCTCGGTATGCAAAGAAGCCACGCTGCTGTCGGCAAATACTTTTAAAATCCTCTTCATTTACGTTTTTAATGAGGGCTTTGCTGTAAAGAAAGTACTTTCACTATTTCCTGCAAAGGGCTGGGATATGCCGAATAAATAATTTTGGTGTCGGCGAATACCGCTTCTTTTTAGGCAGTTTTGAGAAACAAAGGAATCAGGCTCGTCATCCAACCGTAGAATGGATAATATCCAGGCCAGCCGAATTTTTTACGGTTTCCAGTACGCCTCTGCAAAAGAACCACCTTTCGGTCTGTATTATCATCAAGGATTGCCCTCATCATCGGCAAATACCTGTTTTCTTTTAAAAAACTCCTCATTATCAAAAATACACTTGCATCCGCGTTTCCTGTAAGGAAGCTACTTTAATCAATAGCGGATAATCATCTTCTTCAATTACGATATTGATACCCGATAATGCGTACTACTTCGTGCAGACGATGCCGCCTTCGTTGATAACACCAAAACGCGGAATCAATACACGCACTTCTTAGTCTTTTGCCAACAAACTACGCGACAGTTGGTTAATCAAAGTGGCTGCTGGTTTCCATTAGGTAAGAGGTCTATTCGTGGGTCGCCAATAGGACGCGTTTTTTTCTCCATTTGTTTTTGTTTGAAAATTTTGCTCGCTTTTTATTCCCGGGAATCATATTTTTTTATCAAAGCCCGATATGTCAGGTAAAATAAATGATATATCGAACCTAAAACATAGCGTTACACCTTTTGAAATCAAACTAGCATTGTAAAGAGAATAATATCCGCAAGGGTCTTGATAAATGCGCTGCAAAGGTACGTTTTTTTCTTCACGATTTTATAAATGATACTTAAAATATATGCTTTAACCAAAAATGGCTGCTTTGCAAAATAAAAGCAGCGTAGGCTAGTAGAAAAATAAAATTATACTTGCGGCGAAGTTTTTACGCTTATCTTGTACTGCGATAGAATTTTTTATATATACTTAGTCGTTTTTTTACGCGACAACCTTTTATTTTGCGCCTCTGATTATCGTCAATATTTACAAAGAAAATACTCCTTCTCCTTCCTCCAAAGGATTTTCGTAGTCGCGCTTGGCAGCCGTTTTTGTATGCTTTGGTGATGATTATCGGTATGCAGATGGCTTTAAACTGCACGAAATCTTAAAAAATGCGCCGTCCGGTGTCGGAGCGTAGCTACCAAAGGTGCTACCGAAGAGCGTGTAAGTGGAGCAAGTGATCGTTCCATCAATGCCCGTTATGTGGATACCGCCCGCCGCCACGAAGTATTGCAAGGGTTTTAAATAGTCCTTTGACATTTGGACCCGCACTCGCCTACATATCTCCCGGGAAGAGAGTTGAGTTCGGTAATGAAGAATTAGAGGGCAATTTTGAAGGCATCGGCATAGAGTTTTCTAATATCAATGATACCATTCATATCACGAATACCTTAGAAACAGCCCCGCCCGCCAACTCGGTATGCAGGTAAGGGCGATAAAATAGTGAAAGTAAACGACTCTTTGGTGGCCCGGAAAGATTTGAACAGCGAACAAGTAGTGCAACTGCTAAAAGGCAAAAAGGCAGCGCGTGAAAGTATCGGTGGCACGCAACGGCTTGGGCGGCAGATAGATATGAACATCGTGCGCGACAATATTTCGCTCGAAAGCATAGATGCTGCCGTATGCTCAACGCACAAATCGGTTACATCAAAATAGACCATTCAGTGCCACCACCTACAAAGAATTTATGAGTAAAATGGAGCAGTTGCAAAGAAGGTATGCGGCAGTTGGTGCTGGACTTGCGCGGCAATGGCGGCGGTTATTTAGATGCTGCCACCAATATTTTAGATGGATGCTGGGCGGCAGAAAAATTATGCTCTACACCGAAGGCGACCATACCGACAGAGAGGGGGTATATGACAAAGCAAAGAGGGCATTTGAGAAACAAAATAGCGGTGATGATAGACCAGTATTCGGCATCGGCGAGTGAGATTGTAGCGGTGCCTTGCAGGATTGGGACCGCGGGCTGATAGTGGGGCGGCGTTCTTTTGGAAAGGTTTGGTGCAGGAGCAATACGATTTGGCTGACGGCGGCGCAATGAGGCTTACTGTGGCACGTTATTATACACCCAGCGGACGCTGTATTCAAAAGCCCTACGGCAATACTCCGCACACGAAGGAGCGTATGAAGAGGAACTTTCAACCGCATTTTGAGTGGCGAACTCTTCGAGCGCGACAGTATCAAATTCAACGATTCCTTGCAATATACCACTGCCGCAGGAAAAGTGATTTATGGCGGCGGCGGCATTATTCCTGATGTGTTTGTGCCTTTGGATACCCTCTATCTCAACGAAATTGCGCTCAGTCTGCAATCTATAGTACCTGCTTTCGGCTATGAATATTTTGCAAGCATAGCAACGAACTGAAAAATACCCCACCAAAGCCTTTGCCCAAGAATATCGCCCTGCTGCCGCCGTATTAAAGAATATGTGCAATATGTGCGCAAAGAGTTTCCGATGTTTCGCGAACAAGATATTTACCCTATCGCACACCATTAGAAAAAACCTTAAAAGCTATTTTGCCGTCAGCTTTGGGGTGGCAACGCCTATTATTATGTCAACAATGAAAAAGACACCGCCATAAGCTGCTCTTAAATCCCTGAACCCCTAAGCGTTTATATTGACAAAGCAAGATAAGATGGATAATGCTATTTTTTTTAACGGACAAAAAAGAATGTTGTCTGCATTTTAGTTGATTTTTAGCATTATCTATTTCATTGCAATCTGATATACCGTTATTATCTGTTTTTTGCTAAAAAATTTAAAAAACTCCTTTTTGTATTTTGTCAATATTGAGTTATTCCTATATTTGGACAATCGGTTTGCATATGTAGAAATACAATGGGATAAATATCCTGCTTGGCGGCTTTTGCTGCCTTATGCGTTTGGTATTGTTATCGCTGTAAGGGTCAAACTTGTATGAGGCTATGTTCAATATCTTCATACCGACTGTTTTTGTTTTCCTCTTGTATGTGCTGTTATCATCTGTTCGTCTGTTTGCATTGCAATATCGTTGGTTACTTGGTCTGATGGGGTCATTGTTGCTCTTTTTGACAGGTATTTTGTCGGTAAATTTTTTTATTCAAAAGACAAACCTGACCAATTCAGCCACTTGTTGCCGCCGACTTCCGATAGTGCCGCCGCCACAACCTATTTGGCGGTATATTTGGCAGAGCCGCCCCTTGAAAAGAAAAATACTTATGCGGTTCAGGCGGTGGTCACACAAATTGTTTCGTCGTCATTATCATCAACTACGGCTTCGTTTCAACATTGTAGAGGAATATATTATTGTACCTCAAAAGACAGCCTCGTTTCGCAACTTCACTATGGCGATGCTCTGCTCATAAAAATACCGTTTCTACAAGCCGTGTTGCCACCGCCAATCCGTATCAGTTTGATTATCGTTTTTTCTTGTCGCAACAAAATGTATTCCATCAGGCATATTTGCAGTCAGGATTATCATTTGTTGGATACTCCTTCGCAGGCAAATGTATTGATGGCTCAGGTTTTTCATTTGCAACAATATTTATTGATTTGCTGGAAAATATGTACCGGTGAGCAGGAAACAGGCGTTGCCAAAGCTTTGTTGCTGGGGTATCGTTATGAATTAGACAGCGAACTGGTACAAATGTATGCCGAAACAGGCACTATTCATTTGCTGGCGGTTTCGGGATTGCATATTTTGCTTATTGGCAATACTTATATGTTTTTTTGTGTGGTTGCTGCGGCGGTGGCGCAAAGGCAAACAAACAGCACTTGTGATGGCGATAGCCTGTGTGGTACTTTATACTTTGTTGTCGGGTTTGTCGGTGTATCGGCGGTGCGTGCCGCCCTGATGTATGCAATGGTGGGCGTGGGGCAGTTGCTGGGGCGCCGTTAAATTACACTGAATATCGTAGCAGCAACGGCATTTATTCTTCTGATATTCAATCCTTTATCTTTGTATAATATCGGTTTTCAGTTGTCATATTCGGCGGTTTTGGGTATTATTTGGCTCAATCCTTATATCCAAAACTGGTGGATAAGCCGCCATTATTGGGCAGATATGATTTGGAACAGCATCAGCGTTACGCTGGCAGCGAGTATTGCTACTTTGCCTTTGCTGATTTATTATTTTCATCAATTTCCTTTGTATTTTGTAATATCCAATTTGGTGGCAGTTCCAGTCGCCGATATATTGCTGAAATTGGGATTGCTGTTGTTGGCAGTAGCCGCAATTGAGCCTTTGGGCTATGCTTTGGGCGTGTTGGTGCAGCAGTTGATTAATGTTATGAATGGTATGCTGGGCATCATACAACATTTGCCCGGAGCTTTGTGGCAGCCGCTTCCTTTGAGTGCAGGCGAAGCAGTGGTATTGTATGCCTGTATTGCGGGGTTTACGATGTTTTTTATCAATAAGCACGTTTCTTTTCTAAAATTTGCACTCTTGATGCTGTTTATTTTGTCGGCTTCTTCTTTAAAAGAGCTTTACATTATCGCAGCATATCATCGTTTATCATATCTCAAACACAGCGCAATAGAGTTTGAACACAAACCGACAGGTGTATTTGTGTATAGATAGCACTTTGGCACACGATGCAGCAGCTCTCAATTTTAATATATCGCCGCGATTTAAGCAGGAGCGATTGACGAAAACAGATACTTGCTGCTGGAATATGACTATTCTGATGAACGTATTTTGCGACAATCTCCTTTGTTGGTGGCAGGGCATACATCTGTTTTGTTGTTGGGCAGCACCGAAAATATACCCGATACGCTGGGTTATTGGCAGCCGGATATGGTCGTATTGCGCGGAAAAATAACGGCAAAGGCGCAACAGATTTTACGACAGCTTGCTCCCGATACTCCGATTATCGCCGATGGCTCGGTGGCGTGGTACGAGGTTCAACGGCTGAAAAAAACATTGCCGCAATTATACGCCACTGCTGAACGGGGTGCATACCGCTACGAAATACAAGCATATCAACAACAAAACAGCGAATAAACGAAAAAGCAAGCAATGTGTCAGCTTTTTGTGTACAGCACCGCTTGCTTTTGGAAAATATTTTTACAAAAAGATGATTCTATTTCAGTAAAGTGGAAAAACTCACTTTGCTGCGTACAATGTTTTCTATTTCGCTGATGTGAATACGCACCTGCTCCATACTGTCGCGCTCGCGCAAAGTAACGGTATCATCGTTCAGCGTATCAAAATCAATGGTTACACAATAAGGCGTACCGATAGCATCTTGGCGGCGATAGCGGCGACCAATGGCATCTTTTTCGTCATACTGACAAATAAATTCCATTTTGAGACGTTGGAAAATCTCACGCGCTTTGTTGGTAAGTTCTTCGCGATTTTTGAGAAGCGGCAGTATCGCCACTTTTACCGGAGCCAAAGCCGCCGGCACGCGCAATACGGTGCGTGTGGCAGCTTCGCCTTGCGCATCGTTTACTTCTTCTTCGGTGAGGCAACTGCTCATCACCGCCAAAAACATACGGTCTAACCCCACCGAAGTTTCCACCACATACGGCACATAGCTTTGCTGGAGTTCGCTGTCAAAATACTGCAATTTTTGCCCGACAACTCCTGATGGCGACTCAAATCAAAGTCGGTGCGGCTGTGAATACCCTCCAATTCTTTGAATCCGAAAGGAAAATCAAATTGAACATCTACGGCAGCATTGGCATAGTGCGCCAAATTGTCGTGGTCTTTGAATCGCAACGCATTTTCGGGAAAAATAGCGCGATGCCACGCCATACGTTTGCTTTTCCAGTAGTTGTACCATTCCATCTCTTCGCCCGGACGCACAAAAAACTGCATCTCCATTTGCTCAAACTCGCGCATACGGAATATAAACTGCCGCGCTACAATTTCGTTGCGGAAGGCTTTTCCGATTTGGGCAATACCGAAAGGCACTTTTTGGCGTGCCGTGGTGAGTACGTTCAAAAGTTTACAAAAATACCCTGTGCCGTTTCAGGACGCAAATACAGCGTATTGGACTCTTCGGCTACTGCTCCCATTTGTGTAGAAAACATCAAATTAAATTGACGCACCTCCGTCCAGTTGCGGCTGCCGCTTTCGGGGCAAGCAATTTCGTTGTCGTCAATGATAGCTTTCAAACCCGCCATATCGCCCTGCGCCGTGGCTGTTGTGAAGCGACCCATAATTTCTTCTTTTTTCTTCACATACTCCTGCACCCGCGCATTGGTAGCCACAAACATCTCTTTATCAAAGCTGTCGCCAAAACGTGCCGCCGCTTTTTCTACTTCTTTATCTATTTTGGCATCAATTTTTGCCACAAAATCTTCAATCAATACATCAGCACGATAGCGTTTTTTGCTGTCTTTATTATCTATCAGCGGGTCGTTAAAAGCATCAACGTGCCCCGAAGCCTTCCACGTTTTGGGGTGCATAAAAATAGCGGCATCAATACCCACTATGTTTTCGTGCATTTGCACCATACTTTTCCACCAATATTCCTTGATGTTGTTTTTGAGCAAAGAACCATAAGGTCCATAATCATACACGGCACTCAAACCGTCATATATTTCGCTGGAAGGAAAAATAAAACCGTATTCTTTGCAATGGGAAATGAGCGTTTTAAAATGTTCGGCAACGTTGATAGCTTTCATTGAAAAATATAAAAGATGAAAAACAATAAATGAAAAATGAAAAAAATACAAATGTTGATGTTAAAAAGGATAATTGTAAATGATGAATAAACTGAAAATTTAATGTTTTACAACAAAAACAATACCTGATAAGAGTTGGTAATAATTTGTATTATTTTTTAAAAATGTGTTAAAAAAAGAAGTGCGAAGTTACAATATATTTTCTTTAATATACCCAAGCTGCCAAAGCCATTTCATCGGGGCTGTGTGCCACACACGCCGTGTAGCCGTAGTGCTGCAAGCGTTGGGCAGTGGTGCCGCCAATAGCAATTATTTTTTGATGCTCCCGAATAGAAAACTGTTGCACAAAAGCATCAACATTAAGCGGGCTTGTGAAAATAAGCACATCAAATTCATCGGCAGCTAATGTTGTATCGGTGGCAGGAGTATTATCATAAATCACCCAATCTTTTATTTGTATTTGCCCGCCTTTGCTCAATAGTTCTTGCATCGAGCGCAAACTGTTGGCGGCTTGCGGAAACAATACTTTCTGGCCCATTACCTCTTTTTTTCAAATAAAGGTGCAGCATCGGCGGCATTGCCGTTGCCACAAAAATCAGCTTCTATGTGCAAAGTCCGGCGCAATGTGGCAGCCGTTCCTGCTCCTAAAGCAGCCCATTTGAGCGTGGGTGGCAGTGTGGTATTTTTTGTTTGCGCCGCAAAAAACTCCACGCCCTTGCTGCTCGTAAAAAACACCCAGTCGCAGGCGGGCATTTCGGCAGCCAGCAAAGCGCGGAACGTCACCAAAGACTGTGCCGCCAGTTGATGTTGTTGCGCGCGCATTTGTTGAGCGAAATATCCCGTGTCGTCCACTTCGCGCGAGATGAATACACGCAGGCGGCGCGGGTTTTTAAAAATATTCCACACCGAAGCCGCTACAGCCTCCACCGACTGCTCCTCTACAAGCGCACGTCGCAAAGGAGCATTTTTTTCCGAAAAAGCCACCCACACCTGATAAGTATTTTGGTGTTTGGTACAATATGCCCCCATCGGTTCGCGGCAGCCGCCCTCCAAAAGCTGGAGCAGGTGGCGTTCTACGGCGGTGGTTTCGGCAATATCGGGGCAGTGTATGTGGGCGAGAATTTGGCGGAGTTCGGTATCGTGGCTGCGGGTTTGTAATGCCAAAACACCCTGAGCAGGTGCAGGCACAAATCGCTGCGGCGGCAAATGAAGCACCTGATACGCTGAGGTATCTAATTGGAGGCGTTCCAAACCGGCGGCGGCGAGCAATACGGCATCGTAGCCCGCTTCGAGCTTGGATATACGGGTAGGCACATTGCCGCGCAACGATTGAATTTGTACATCGGGACGGAAATGTTGGAGCAGAGCCGTGCGGCGCGGCGATGAAGTACCAACGATGGCTCCCGCTTTGAGCTGCCAAAAGGCGGTGCTGTCTAAGGCATCGCGGCGAATGAGGAGGCAGTCGCAGGGATTTTCGCGGTAGGAGTTGGCGGCGATGCACAAACCTTCGGGCTGTTGCGTGGGCAAATCTTTATAAGAATGTACCGCAACATCTATTTCTTCTTTCAGCAAAGATTCCTCTAATTCTTTGGTAAAAAACCCTTTCCCTTCCATTTTTTCAAAAGAAAGGTGCTGAAATGACATCGCCTTGTGTTTTAATAATACGAATTTCTACGGCATACCCCAATTGTTGCAGTTGTTGTTGTACAAAACCGCCTGCCACAGTGCCAACTGACTGCCGCGTGAGCCGATAATAATAGGTTGGTTGCTTGAATAGCGCATTGCAACCGCGAAGGTACATCAATTTGCTATTCAAGCCCTAAAAAAGTGTAATTTAAAATCAATCGTCCAACTTAACGTGTCCCCAGTTTTCGCCTGATTTGATGCGATAAAGCTGCATTTCGGTGATGCCGAACTGCTTGGCGATGATGCGCATACGCGTTTTGCGGTTGGGGTCAAAGATGAGTTTTTTTATCATCTTTACTTTTGTAGCCGTCAGTTTATGACCTTTGTAGGTGGGTTCCAAACGGCGTTTTTCGCGCATAGCGATAATATTGGGGTTGTTTTCTTGATGCAAACTTACTTCTGCTCTGTTTACCCAACGCAAATTATTCACATTATTATTCATTTTATTATAATCAACGTGAATGACATAATTTTGATCTTCTCTTTCTTTAGGAAGAAAATATTCTGCCACTAACTTATGAATAAGATACGATTTATTCAAGCCATTGGGGCGACAACTAAAAGTAAGGTATCCGGCTAATTTTCTGCCTTTAAGGAGGCTTCCCTCTTCAAAATTATCGGTATAGCTCACCATACGCCCAAAGTTGGATAAGGCGTAATTAAGTCGTAATGCACCGGGCTCAAACATTTTAAGTTCTTTCCATTGTTCGCCGGGTAAAGTTTTAAAGGGACTGTTTCTTCTGTACATAATTAAAAGACAAAATAATAGTTAGTAAAATAAAAATTTTAGGAATGGACAAATATAATATATTATAACAATTTTAAATAGATTAATAAAACAAAATCATATTTTTATATATGATAAAATTTTACATAAAAACATCTTAAAAAACAAAAATAATTTAGATGTTGCGACAGGCAATAACTGAAATTTCTACGCGCACATTTTTTGGCAAACGGGCTACTTCTACTGTTTCGCGGGCAGGATAATAATGTTGTTGAAAATAGCTGCCATATACTTGATTGACGATGCTGAAATCGTCCATATCTTTTAGAAAAATGGTCGCTTTTACAACATGTTGAAAAGATAGCCCCGCCGTATGAAGAATAGCTTGTAAATTTTGCATCACTTGTCGCGTTTCATCAGCAACAGAGCCTTGAACCAAAGTGCCGTCGGCAGCACAGATAGGAATTTGACCTGAAACAAATAATAAATCACCTGCCCATACTGCCTGGCTGTAAGGACCGATAGGAGCAGGAGCTTCGTGTGTTAATATAAGCCGATTATTCATATATTTATAAAAAATGTTGCGATACCTGATGCCATCATTGATAAAATCGGTGCGTTAAAGATAATAAAAATATCCAAAAAGAGGTAAGCCGACGATAGAAGGATTGAAAGAAGACGCAATTTATTATCTATTTTTTAAATAGAACTACTATTTTTTAATAGTTTTAGTAAAAAATACGTTTTTTTGTATGATTAAATACAGTTTTGCTGTATTAATTGCGTTTTTCAAGCCTTTCTTATACTTAATGTAACATTATATATTGTTTTTTGTTTATTTACCTGTTTATTAATTTTTCAGCATCTATGAATGAAGTAAAAATTCCTACTATGGCAGAGTTGACTGCCGAAGGTAAGCAGCCCGAAGTATTGTTTTGGGTGGGTTGTGCGGGCAGTTTTGACCAACGTGCTCAGTCGGTGAGCAAGGCTTTGGTGCGTATTTTAAATCGTATCGGCGTTTCTTTTGCTATTTTAGGGGAGGAAGAATTGTGTACCGGCGATCCCGCCCGCCGTGCCGGTAATGAGTTTTTGTTTCAGATGCAGGCGCAAATGAATATCGCTACGCTGAATAATTACGAAGTGAAAAAGATTATTACCAACTGTCCGCATTGCTTTAATACACTTAAAAATGAATACAGCGAACTCGGCGGCAACTATGAAGTAATACATCACAGCGATTATTTACAACAGCTTATCAACAGTGGCCGCATCAAATTACAGGGCGGCGGCACTTTTAAAGGAAAAAAAATTACCTACCACGACTCTTGCTATCTGGGCAGAGCCAACGACATCTACGAAGCTCCGCGAGCTTTGCTCGAAGCCTTAGATGCCGACTTGGTGGAAATGAAACGCTCCCGACAAAACGGACTCTGCTGCGGAGCAGGCGGCGCGCAAATGTTCAAGGAGGACGAAGCGGGAAAATTGCGCATCAATCAGGAGCGCAGCAAAGATATAGTAGAAATACAACCCGATATTGTAGCGGTGGCTTGTCCGTTTTGTAATACAATGCTCACCGATGCTCTCAAAGAAACCGACCTGCACGAGCGCACCAAAGTAAAAGACCTGGCGGAACTGATCGATGAAACTTTACGCAATGATTCTGTTGTTTAAAAATACAGTACCCGCCAAAATATATCTGCATATCAGCTTATGGCTTATCTTTGCAGCAACATTTAATACATGGAAATAGCGATAATATTCTTTTTGTTCTTGCTCAACGGCGTTTTTTCTTTGTCGGAGATAGCTTTGGTATCGAGCAAAAAAGGGAGATTGGAAAGTGCCGCCGCCAAGGGCAATACAGGAGCAGGTATCGCACTAAAACTTTTGGAAACCCCTGAAATTTTGTTGTCGGCAATGCAGGTGGGTATTACCCTCATCGGTGTTGTTTCCGGCGCGTATGGAGGAGCCAAACTTTCCGGTTATTTGTCGCCGGTGCTGGCTCAATTTCCGAGCATAGCTCCCTACGCCGACAATATGGCGTTTTTTATTGTTGTTACGCTCATTACTTATTTCTCTATCGTCATCGGCGAATTGGTGCCCAAAACCATTGCGCTCAATTATCGCGAAAAGGTAGCTATGCTCGTTGCCCCTTTCGTTCAAATTTTTACAAAAATCACTTACCCTTTTGTAAAATTACTCTCTTTATCCACCAAACTCATCTTAAAAATGCTTTTTATCAAAGAAAATGACGAGCAGGCAGTATCGGAGGAGGAATTGAAGATGATGATAAAAATGGCGGGCAAACACGGCGTTTTGGAACAGGACGAAACCACCTTGCACAACAATTTATTCCGTTTTACCGACCGCCGCGCTCAAACTATGATGACCCACCGCAGCGATGTGGAATGGATAGATATTAGTGAGCCGTCTGATGTAATAGAACACCAAATCAAAGAGAGTTTTTATTCCAAATTTCTGGTTTGTGACGAAAATATAGACAAAATAATAGGCGTACTGAACCTGAAAGATTATATAGAAGAACACAAAAAACCCAATTTTTCGTTGCGCAGCATTTTAAAAGCACCTCTATATGTGCCCGAAAGTATGCCCGCTACCCGTATTTTGGAGTTGTTTCGGAAAAATATGTTGTATTTTGGTGTAGTGGTAGATGAATATGGCAGTTTGCAGGGTATCATCACCTTACACGATTTGGTGGAATCCATTTTCGGCTACCTGCCAGATGCCGAAGACCCCGAAGAACAAATGATTGTACGACGCAGTGATGGCTCTTATTTGATAGACGGAATGACACCTTTGGACGAAATAGACGAAATACCCGAACTCGCCGAACTCTACGCCGATACCGACAGCGAAGAATATACCACCATTTCGGGCTTGCTCATTGAGCGTTTTGAGCGTATTCCGAATTTGGGCGACAGCATTGATTTGGCGGGAGGCTTCACTGCCGAAATCGTAGATATGGACGGGGTGCGCATTGATAAAGTACTTTTGAGTAAAAAGAAAACGCCGCCCGAAAATAGCAACACATAGCTACTACCCGCTTATTGCCTCAAATTATACTATAAAAATATACGTTGTATAAAACATTTAAGATTTTACAACAAATGACGGATATATAAAAAAATGTCAAAAAAAACACGTTTTTATTCTGCTTACACTTTGGCACTGATATTTGTGTGCGGCGTTTTTTTGTTGTCGGCTTGCGAGCGCGAATATAGCCCCAAACCCCACGCTTATCCGCGTTTGCATTTTCCGCCACAACACGCCTATCAACCCTATACCAACGCCGACTGCCCTTTTGTGTTTGAATACCCCCAATATGCCCAAATACAAAAAGAGGAGCGTTTTTTTGAAGAAAAAACCGAAAACCCCTGCTGGTTCAATATATATTTTCCCGACTTTAATGCCAGTATTCATTTCAGCTACAAAAGTATCAATGGCAACAATACATTGGCAAAATTGCTCGAAGATGCCCACAAACTTACTTCAAAACACACCATCAAAGCCGAATATATAGATGATTATATCATCAGCACTCCTCATCAGGTGCATGGCTTGATGAGTGATGTAGGCGGCAATGCAGCATCGGCGGTGCAGTTTTTTTTAACCGACAGCACACAACATTTTATTCGTGGGGCTTTGTACTTTAATGCACCCCCCAATTACGATTCGGTAGCTCCCGTCATTACTTATTTAAAAGAAGACATGAAACAGTTGTTTCAATCTTTTCAATGGAAATAGCGCAACTCGTATTACTTTTGCGCCGCCTTTTAGTAGCGTATATGTTGTCTGTTTTTAATAAAATCCTGTCGTTGTTGAAAAAATCCCCTTTTTATATTGTCTCGCTTATATATCGCCGCCATTTGTATGGCGTAGCGGCTTTGTTGGCGGTGGTAATTTTCCTCAGTGCCTGCGAAAATGATTTGAAAAAAGTGGCGGAATTGTCGGCGCAGGTGGATACCAATTTAGAAGTAACACATCAGGTGGAGTTGGTGTATAGCGACCAGGGCAAAGTTCGCGTAAAAATAGAAGCTCCTTTGGTTCATTCTTATAAGCAGCCCGACATACGGCAGGAATTTCCAAAAGGTGTAAAGGTTACTTTTTTTAACGACAGCCTGAAAGTGATCAGTGTTCTGACCTCAAAATATGCGGTGCGCTATGTGCAAAAACAACAAACCATTGTGCGGGATAGCGTGCAGGTGAAAAGTATGCTCAAAAACGAAACCCTCCAAACAGAAGAAATGCTATGGGACGAGCGAAAACACCAGATTACTTCGGATAAATTCGTAACCGTACTCACCGAAACACAGCAGATTTTTGCACAAAAAGGTTTTGAATCCAACGAAAATTTTACAGATTATAAACTGAAAGGTGTACAAAATTCGCGCTTTAAGGTGAATAAAAATGAATTTTAGCACACTTTATTTAGTGTTTTTTTAAAAAAATACAGAAAATAAAATAAATGGAACTCACTTCTTACCCAAAAGATAAGATAAAAATTGTATTGCTGGAAGGTTTGCATCAAAACAGCATTGATGTTTTTCAAAAAGCGGGATATTTTAATATAGAATATCATACCAAAGCATATCCCGAAGCCGAATTAATAGAAAAAATAAGTGATGCGCATTTGGTGGGTATTCGCTCCAAAACACTCATCACGCAGCAGGTATTGGCACAAGCCCCTCGCTTATTGGCGGTGGGGTGCTATTGTATTGGTGTAAATCAGGTGGATTTGGCAACTGCCACTCAAAATGGGGTGGCGGTATTTAATTCGCCGTATTCCAATACGCGCTCGGTGGCGGAGTTGGTGATAGGAGAAAGCATTATGCTGATGCGCCGCATTGCACACAAAAACCGCGAAACACACGCCGGTAATTGGCTCAAAGATGCACAGAACAGCTACGAACTACGCGGAAAAACGCTCGGTATTATCGGCTACGGGCATATCGGCTCGCAAGTGTCGGTATTGGCGGAGGCTTTGGGTATGCAGATTTTGTTTTACGACATTGAACCCAAAATGCCTCTGGGAAATGCCAAAGCGGTGGATACTTTGAGCGAGCTGTTGGTCAATTCGCATATTGTGTCGTTGCATGTGCCCGAAAACGAAAGCACTAAAAATATGATAGGCAAAGACGAATTGGCAGCGATGCGGGCAGGCAGTATTTTGCTCAATCTGAGTCGTGGTACAGTGGTGGATATAGAGGCTTTGGCAGAAGTTCTCAAAAGCGGGCATATCGCCGGAGCCGGCGTAGATGTATTTCCTGAAGAGCCGGAAGCCAAAGGTGATAAATTTGTGAGCCTGCTGCAAGGTTTGGATAATGTGTTGCTGACACCGCATATTGGTGGCTCTACGCAGGAGGCTCAGGAAAATATCGGCAAAGATGCTTCGCTGAAGTTGTTGTCGTATTTAGAAAAAGGTAGCACCATCGGTTGCCACACCATTCCCGAAATTAGTTTGCCGCCGCAGGGGTCGCACCGCATTTTGCACATACACCGCAATACGGCGGGTGTACTGTCGGGCATCAACTCTTTGTTGTCAAAATATCAGCTCAACATAGAAGCACAATATCTGCAAACACGAGGCGAAGTGGGTTATGTGGTGATGGACGTAGATGGCGATATTATAAAAAATATAGAGCAGGAACTCAAACACCTGCCACATACCATCAGAGCACGGATATTGTATTAAGAGAGTGTCTGTAATGTACCATTTTTAATAATGCATTACCATTTGTCGTAATTATTTTATCAGCGATATACAAATGCTCTGCTGTTTCCACTTGTTGCCATCATCAATAAAAATTAATATCTATATCCCGAAATTAAATAATTTACTTTAGTATTAATACATCTTTTTTTCATGATTTTTTAAAAAAATAAATAGCTTTACAACCCAAAAGCAATATTTATTCCGATGGATTTTATACAATTAAACGCCGCCATTGAAGTTCCCGAAGGTGATGTATCGCCGATTTTGCTCGAAGAAGGCGAATATTTATATCGTTTGCTGAAAGAAAAAAACTGGAAAAACACCTTAGAAACAGGCTTTGCCAATGGTCGCTCGGCGGCACATATCATTGCTGCCACACAAAGCAAACACATTGCTATTGACCCTTATCAAACCAAATCGTATGATAAGCGCGGGCTAAAAAACATAGAAAAATTGGGCTATTCCAAATATTTGGAGTTTCACGAAGATTATGCCCACTATGCTATGCCCACTATACTCAAACAACGCGGCGAAGGCAGTTTTGATATGATTTTTATTGATGGCAACCACCGCTTTGATGGTGCTTTTATTGATTGGTATTATGCCGATTTGCTCATAAAACAAGGCGGCTATGTGATTATTCATGATATTTGGATGCCGAGTTTGATGTATCTGATGTCGTGGGTAGAAACTAACCGCGAAGATTATAACAAAGTACCGGTGGACTTAAAAAATATTGTGGTATATGAAAAAATCGGCAAAGACCTCCGCAAATGGCATCATTTTAAAGAATTTGCCGCCGACACCGCCGAAGCCTCTGCACGAGTAAGCGAACAGTGGGGCGATGGGCTTCGCGAAAGCAAAGGCAAGAAAAGTTGGTGGAAAAAAATAATTTCGTAGCGCAAGTGTAACAAATAGCAGTTGCCATTGTTTACTTTGAATAAAAGATAAGGAAAAAAGATGGATATGCAACAACTCAATGCCTTGATTCAAGAGGAAAGTTCTTTTGCCGTGCGCTTGCGCCAAGAGCTTTCTAAGGTAATCATCGGGCAAGAATATATGATAGACCGTTTGCTGCTCGCTTTGCTTTCCGATGGGCATTTGCTGTTAGAGGGTGTGCCCGGCTTGGCAAAAACACTCGCCATTACCACACTCGCCAAAGCACTGCAAGCCCAATTTCACCGCATTCAATTTACGCCCGACCTCCTGCCCGCCGACCTGATCGGTACGTTGCTCTACAACCAAAAAGAACACAATTTTTCGGTGCGCAAAGGACCTGTTTTTGCCAATTTTGTACTTGCTGACGAAATCAACCGCGCCCCTGCCAAGGTACAAAGCGCACTGCTGGAAGCCATGCAAGAACGACAAGTGAGCATCGGCGACGAAACCTTCCTGCTTCCCAAACCTTTTTTGGTGCTCGCCACTCAAAATCCTTTGGAGCAAGAAGGAACTTATCCGCTGCCCGAAGCCCAGTTAGACCGTTTTTTGCTCAAAGCTGTTATTCATTATCCCCAAAAAGAAGACGAACTGCGCATTATGCGCCACAACGTTCAGCAAACTTTTCCGACCATCAGTCCTGTAGCCGATACGCAAAGCATTTTGCAGGCGCGGCAGGCGGTGCGGCAAATTTATATGGACGAAAAAATAGAACGCTATATTCTGGATTTGGTGACGGCAACCCGTCAGCCCGATAAATATCGCCTTGCCAACCTCGCACCCTTGATCACCTACGGCGGTTCGCCGCGTGCCAGCATCAATACGGCACTGGCAGCCAAATCGAGAGCATTTTTACAAGAGCGCGCCTATGTGATACCCGAAGATGTACGCGATGTATATCCCGATGTGCTGCGGCATCGTATTGGTATTTCGTATGAAGCCGAAGCCGAAAACATTACCGTTGAGCATATCATCGGCGAAATAATTGCCAACGTAGAAGTTCCTTAAAAAAATATTCACCGCCCTACCATTTTTTTTGTTGCAGAGATAGATGTTGTCGCTTGAAGAAATTTTGAAAAAGGTGCGCCGCCTCGAAATTAAAACGCGCGGCTTGAGCAATCATATATTCGCCGGCGAATATCATACGGCGTTCAAAGGAAGAGGTATGTCGTTTAGCGAAGTGCGCGAATATCAGTTTGGCGATGATGTGCGAGCCATTGACTGGAATGTAACGGCACGTTTTCATACTCCCTACATCAAAGTATTTGAAGAAGAGCGCGAATTAACCGTAATGCTGTTGATAGATGTGAGCCGTTCTTCGGGTTTTGGAACAATATATGCCTCCAAAAAAGATTTAATGACCGAAATTGCGGCAGTACTCGCATTTTCGGCAACACGCAACAACGACAAAGTGGGTTTGCTGCTGTTCAGCAATGTGATTGAAAAATTTATTCCGCCCAAAAAAGGTAGAAGCCACATTTTGCACCTTATCCGCGAATTGCTCGGCTACGAAGCACGCTCGGCGGCTACCGATATTGACGGCGCATTGCGATATTTTTCCAATGTCATAAAAAAGCGCAGTATCGTGTTTTTGATGTCGGATTTTATTGCCCCCCCCGTCTATGAAAAAAACCTTCGTATAGCTGCCCGTAAGCACGATTTAATAGGTATCAGAGTGAGCGACCCGCGCGACGAAAACCTGCCCACAGTGGGATTATTGCCTTTGCGCGATGCCGAAAGCGGCGCAACTTTTTTAATGGATACCGCCTCCAAAACAATGCGCCGCCGATACAGTTTGCAGTATGTACAGCAGTTGGAACAATGCAAACAAATTTTTCGCAATAGCGGCACAGATTTATTATTGCTATCTACCGACCAACATCGCTATCCCTATCACCGCGAGTTAATGCGCTTTTTTCAGAAAAGAGGCGTTCCAGCTATTTTTTAATACCTTTTTCATAAGTGATTGTAACACAAAAAAATAACCTTATTAAAAATATACAATATGCGTTAAATACTATAGAATATCCTTTATTTTATGGTGTTTTTGTCTTTAAAATAATTACATTGTTTTTAATAAATGTTTTATAAGTGCTATATTTGGCACGTTTATTTTCAATAAAAAATTATTTTCTCTTTTATCCATAAACATTAGTCATGCTTAAAAAAAGTATTTATTGGCTTGCTACACTTTTTGTAGTAGTGATGCTGCATGCCCAAACAAATGACCCCGCAATGTGGTCGCCTGTAAAAGATGAAGCACAGATTAAAAGTGTCGGCACGCGCTATATTGTGCCAGATGCTTATCGTGTGCTGAAATTAGATGTAACAGCAATGCGAAAGGCTTTAAATGGAGCTCCATTGCGCTTTTCTGAAAATTACGAACAACTGGCTGTCACACTCCGTCTGCCTTTGCCTGATGGCTCAGTAGGAGAATTTAAAGTGGTGGAATCGCCCGTGATGCCCGATGACTTAGCGGCACAATTTCCTCAAATCAGAACCTACTCCGGTTGGGGAATCAGCGACCCTCACG
Organism: Sphingobacteriales bacterium; assembly: GCA_016711285.1. Taxonomy (NCBI): domain Bacteria; kingdom Pseudomonadati; phylum Bacteroidota; class Sphingobacteriia; order Sphingobacteriales; species Sphingobacteriales bacterium. The sequence goes on along the minus strand of JADJTG010000012.1, from coordinate 507,571 downwards.
CACGATTGAAATTAGATGTAACGCCACAGGGTTTTCATGCCATGGTACGTACTGCCGATTACAAAAGTTTTTTAATTGATCCTTATCAAAGCAACGATACCGATAATTATATTGTATATTATCGCAAAGACCATACGCAAAAATGGGGCGGTAATGATTTTGAATGTGGATTTGACCCTTCAATCCATAATCAATTAGAGGTAGAACCCGATTGGAATAGCACTGCCATTGATACCAAAGCAGGTGATTGTCAGTTGCGTACTTTTCGTTTGGCTTTAGCTTGTACCGGAGAGTATGCTGCTTTTCACGGTGGTACTACCGCAGGTGCTTTGGCAGCGATGAATACCTCGCTCAATCGTGTTAATGGTGTATATGAACAAGATTTGGGACTAACTTGTGTGCTGGTTTCCAATAATACAAGTATTATTTACCTTAATTCTTCTACTGACCCTTACACGAATGGCAACGGAAGTGCTATGTTGGGAGAAAATCAAACTACTTGCGATGGTGTGATTGGTAGTGCCAACTACGATATTGGGCACGTTTTCAGCACAGGCGGCGGCGGTGTTGCCTATTTGGATTCTCCTTGTTCCAATATCAAAGCCGGAGGTGTTACGGGTAGTGGTTCTCCGGTAGGCGATGCTTTTGATATTGATTATGTAGCCCACGAAATGGGGCATCAGTTCGGAGCAAATCATACGCAAAATAACAACTGCAACTCGGTGAGCACCACTAATATGGAGCCGGGTAGTGCCTCTACTATCATGGGTTATGCGGGTATTTGCGACCCTAATGTTCAGTCTAATAGTGATGATTATTATCACGCCATCAGCTTGCAAGAAATAGCCAATGCCATGGCAAATGGTGATGCGGGTACTTGTCCAATTGTATCCTCCAATGGTAATGCTGCACCTACCGTAAATGCAGGTAGTGATTATGTTATTCCAAAATCCACTCCTTTTGTACTTACTGCGGTGGGTTCTGATGGTGATGGCGATGCTATCACTTATTGTTGGGAACAAATGAATACCGGAGCCGCAACTATGCCGCCGGTTTCTACAAGTACAACAGGACCGGCCTTCCGCAGCTTAGACCCCACCGCCGCGCCTATGCGCTATTTTCCAAATTTAACGGATTTATTGAATAATGTAACACCCACTTGGGAAGTATTGCCTTCTGTGGCAAGAACAATGAATTTTCGTGTAACTATACGCGATAATCACGATGGATTGGGCTGCACCGAAGAAGATGATATGGTGCTTACTGTGAATGGTACTGCCGGTCCATTTTTGGTAACAGCTCCTAATACAGCCTTATCTTGGACAGTGGGTACTACTCAAACTGTAACTTGGGACGTGGCAGGAACAGCGGCTGCACCAGTTAGCTGTGCTAATGTAGATATTTTGCTTTCTACCGATGGCGGTTTGACATATCCCATCACCCTTGCTACAAATGTAGCCAATGACGGCTCACAAGATATAATAGTACCCAATAATCCATCTACTACTTGTCGGGTGATTGTGCGCTGTTCATCTAATATCTTCTTTGATATATCCAATACCGACTTTACGATTACAGCTCCCACCGGACCTGATTTTTCTTTGAGTGCTACCCCTACTTCACAAACTGTTTGTAACAGTGGTACTGCCAGCTATACAGTTGCTGTAAGTGCTGTGGGTGGTTTTTCAAGTAATGTTACATTCAGTGCCACCGGCGTACCGAGCGGAACAACAGCTTCTTTTTCTCCGGCTTCCAGCAGCAGCAGTTCTGTTTTAACGCTTACAGTATCTAATGCTACTGCTGCGGGTTCTTATACCATTACCATTACCGGAACTTCAGGTGCATTGACGCGCACCGCCACCGTAACTTTGGTGGTAGCGGCATCACCGACTGCCACAACTCTGAGCAGCCCCACCGATGGCGCAACGGCTGTTTCTACCAATGCACCTTTGAGTTGGACAGCTGTAAGCAATGCCACCTCCTATACCGTGCAAGTAGCCACCGATGCTGCTTTTAGCAATATTATAGTGAATCAAAGCGGAATAACAGCCACAAGCTATACCGCTACCGGACTTTCTGTGCTCACTACTTATTATTGGCGTGTGACGGCGGTGAATGACTGCGGGCAAGCAACATCTGCGGTATTTAGCTTTACTACCCAAGACACACCACCTGTTACTTATTGCAGTGTTACCGGAAATACACAAGATGAGTATATCCAAAGCATCGTATTTTCAGATTTGACAAATGATTCAGGAAATAATGGCGGTTATGCAGATTTTACTAACTTCGTTGCAAATGTAGAGCAAGGGCAAACGGTCAGCTATACTTTAACTCCGGGTTTTACAGGGCAAACTTATAATGAATACTGGCGTATTTCGGTGGATTGGAATGGTGACGGAGATTTTGTGGATACAGGTGAAGCTGTTTTTACTTCTACTACTGCTACTGCTAATCCTGTGACCGGTACTTATACTGTTCCTACGAATGTAACACCAAAAACAACCCGTATGCGTATCAAGATGGCATATTATCAAAATAACCTGCCCTCTTGTACAAGTGCACAATACGGCGAAATAGAAGATTACAGCATTACTATTACTGCTCCTGTGGTATGCGAAAGTGCCGTAAATATTGCTACGCCTGATTATACATCTGCGAGTGGCACTATTTTACGCGAGTCTTTAGATTATATTTCAGCCACCAATAATGTGTTGAGTGGTGCTACAGTTACATACAGTGCCGCTACTTATGTGGATATGTTACCTTCTTTCTTAGCTGAATCGGGCTGCGATTATACGGCGATGATACAAGGTTGCACGGCAAAACCGTCTGTGGCGATGGCAAAAACTGAAGATGCCATAGCCGGAACAACACAATCATTGCGCGGCAGATTATCATTGTTGCCAAATCCGGCAGCTTCGCAGGTGAATATTCAATGGTTAGGCAATGATCAGCAGCAAATAAATATTACTTTGTGGGACGTACAGGGCAAAATGTTGCAACAAGTATGGAATGGCAACGGCAATGCAAATGTGTCGTTAGATGTACGCGATTTGGCGGCGGGTTTGTACTTGGTGCGCATCACCGATGCTTCGGGTAATTATCAAGTGCATAAGTTGGTTATTCAACATTAAGTAAGCAATACACTTAATATTTTACCTAAAATAAAAAGCGGCAAGTCAGTTCTTTGACTTGCCGCTTTTTATTAATAATTTTCTAAAAAACCAATATTATTTATTAATTTTTTGTTGATTATTTTTTCTGCCTTGTTGTTGGCGTTTTCCTTTGTTTTTTTGCTGCTGTCCCTGTTGTTTTCCTTTTCCCTGCCCCTTTCCTTTTTTTGCCTGTGCTTGATTTGCTTTTTTCGGGTTAGTACCTTTTTTTATTTTTTGTTGCTGGGTTTTGGCTGCTTTTTGCTTTGATTTAGCGGCATCTTCCGCCAATTTTTTAGGTTTGCTCAGTTTTTCCCAATTGGTATATTGTTCGTCCGATAAAATATCTTTCATTGCTTTGCTGCGTGTGGCTGCTATTTCTGCTTTTCTTTTATCGGCATCTTCTTTGGAGGCAAAACGCAGGGTTTTCATTTTTTCTACCTCTTCTTCATACTCCAACAATGCTTTTCTTACTTTTTTGTCTTTTTTCTTTGATAAGTCCAAAGAATTTTTGAGAAAATCTGCTTCTTTTGTAGCTCTTTGGTCAGGTGTAGTTTCTACAACTTCGGCAGTTTCTTTAGTCTGCTTTTTAGCTCCTTGTCCTGATTTTTTTGGAGTGGCGGCAGTTTTTTTGCCATTAGCAGATTTTGCAGAAGTAGCTGTTTTGGTGTCAGTAGCAGTAGCTTTTGTATCTGTTACTTTTGTATCAGCAGCGGCTTTTGCGGTAGTCGGTTTTTTTTCTTTTGCTGCTTTGGTAGTATTTGTTGCTTTGGGCGTAGTAGCAGTGCTTGTGTTTTGAGCATTGGCATTATAAAACATAAGAAATGCCGCTACCGCTACTATAAATGTTTTTGAAAAATTAGAATAATTCATTTTTTTTTTAAAATTTGTTTTAAGACGAGTCAAAATTAGGAATTTTTATGCAGATATAAATATCTAAAAACTGAAGGTTTTTTTTGCCATTATTTATAATTTGGATAAGACATCTCTTGCTTTTTTTGAGTTTAACTATAAAACAAAAAATTCTATCTTTACGGCTTTAGTATTATTTTTTTTATATGCCACCCTTTTTTAAAGTAGATATACATACGCACATTATGCCGGAGCACATGCCGGATTGGACCAAAAAATGGGAATATGGCAAGTTTATATCTTTACAGCACCACAAACCTTGTTGTGCTCGTATGATGGTGGGCGATAAGTTTTTCAGAGAAGTAGAAAGCAATTGTTGGGATCCGGTAACGCGTATTCACGATTGCGACCATCACGGCGTACATGTACAAGTGCTTTCTACAATTCCGGTGTTATTTTATTATTGGGCAAAAGCCGAACACGCGCTGGAAACCTCGCGCTACTTCAACGACCACATCGCCGAGTGCTGCCAACGCCACCCCAAGCGTTTTGTCGGTTTGGGAACAGTGCCTTTGCAAGACCCACAACTTGCCATCGGTGAAATGGAGCGTTGTATGAAAGAATTGGGCTTGCAGGGAATAGAGATAGGCTCGCATGTAAACGACTGGAATTTGTCGGAGGCTGAATTGTTTCCGTTTTTTGAAGCAGCAGAGCGTATGGGCGTGCCTTTATTTGTGCACCCCTGGGAAATGTTGGGCGAAGAAAAAATACAAAAATACTGGCTGCCCTGGCTGGTCGGTATGCCTGCCGAAACGTGCCGCGCTATATGCTCTATGATTTTTGGGGGTATTTTTGAGAAGTTGCCCAACCTGCGCGTTGCTTTTGCACACGGCGGCGGCTCTTTTCCTGCCACTATTGCCCGTATTGAGCACGGTTTTCAGGTGCGCCCCGATTTGTGTGCCATCGATACAAAAAAGTCGCCGCGCTCGCATTTGGGTAAGTTTTATATAGATTCCTTAGTGCTTGATGGGCGCATTTTGGATTATTTGATAGATTTGATGGGAGCTGACCGCATCGCTCTGGGCAGCGATTATCCTTTTCCGCTCGGCGAACATGAGCCGGGCAAAATCATAGAGAATATGCCGTACAGCGATCATACCAAAGAACTTTTGTTGCACGGTGCTGCTTTGGAATGGTTAGGATTGAATAAAGATAGATTTTTATAAAAATAAAAAAGCGTGGTTGTTTAGCAAAAACAACCACGCTTTTTTAACTCAACTCAGCTATCATTTTCTTTGCTATTATCGTATCAAGGTACGCGAAAATAGAGTTTTGTTAGTGCCGTTTTCCTTTAATTGTATAATATACATACCCGACACATATTCGTTCAACGACAACTGAACACGATTGCCTTCGGCATTATAAGAATGTAATAATTTTCCTTGCAGGTCAAAAATTTGCAGCCTTGCATTTTTATTTTGCTCCCAACTGAGGCAATATTCGGCAGTGGCGGTGGCTTGTAGTTGATATGCTGCTGTTGTTTGTATATCCATTTCGCCGCTCACCGAAGTTTCAAAAGAGCAGCCGTTGCTGTCTTCTACCATCAAATTCCAAAGGGTTTCGCTCATATCTGCAATAATTGGCTCTGTGCCGCCCGCCGCTTGTGCGGTATGGAGGTTTTCGTTGATATATACCTTGTAAGGTGCTGCTCCACCAGTGATATAAATTTGATAAGTGTCGGCATCACTTTGTGTCCAAGTGGCGGTAATAGCTTCATTTTTAATAACAATCGTTTCTACGGCGGCACAGCCTTGATTATCGTACACTGCCAACCGATAAGTACCTGTTTCTAAATTCTGACGGATAAAATTATTACTGTTCAGAGGACTATATACCTGATAATCCCACACAATGCTGTAAGGAGCATTGGCGTTGTTCTGCCACGAAGCGGCAATACCGCCTTTTACACCTTCGCAAGCGATGTTTTTTATTTGTACGTCCATATCCAACAAGCAATTATCAACGGCAGCTAAAGCTCCTTTTCCCTGATAGCCCATATACTCGTTCAGCGGTACGGCGTGTGTATGGAGCAAATTTAAACTGTATTTTTCCATTGTCATTCCTTTGGGTAATACAAATGTGGTGCTGTCGGGGTTATAAATAAACAACATATCCAATAATTTATCATCGTTCATATCGCCTATCCAGGGTGTAGAAACAATATTCGCGCCGCCGCCTTCGGCGAGGGTGGTTTTGGTATTATCATTAAAATCCAGCAACTCCACGCGATGCGAAAAAATACCGTTTTGCGAAGCCAAATTCGTACACCAAAGCACTTCGTCTATTCCGTCTGCATCAGCATCAAAGCAGAGTGGTGCATTGAACTGAAAAGCCCCTTCTTCAGATTGCCATTCTATATTGCCATTGCTGCCGTTATACACCAACTGTCTGAATGAAAGAAAAGTCGGAGCTAAACCAATACCCACATTGATAAATATGTCGGGAATATTGTCGTTGTTAAAATGCCCGATAGCCGGCGGCGCATTGGTTTCTGCTCCTGCCACTGTTTTTTCCCAAATAATCTGATTATTCGCTCCATTGATAATATAGGTGTGGGCATCGTAGCTGTTTACTACAATGTCGGCGATATTATCGTTGTTCATATCTGCCAGCAAAGGCGGCGCAATAAAACCTTTGTCGGGGCGGGTTATCAGGGGTATGGCATTTGAAATGTCGTTGTTGAGCAAATCGGGCAAAGGTACGCGCCACAGCGAGCCGCCAAAACTTTCGCCGCCTGTACCGAAAATAATATCGGCGATGCCGTCGTTGCCCAAATCTGCCACCAAAGGCGACATATAGCTTTCGTGCAGGTCGGGTACGGTATCGCGTGCCAACAAAGAGCCGTTGCTGCTGCTGAACACGCACACCACCGCCGGCGGTCGGTTGTTGTCGAAAATAGCAGCATAGTGGTCGCCGCCGTTGGCAGTGAGCAAATCTCGTTTGCCGTCGCCGTCCACATCATCAATCAGCTGAGGATTAAAAAAATTATACCACCCTTTTTTTGCAGAATAATCAGTATCCAAAGTATCTAAAAAATTCCACAGCACCTGCCCCGTTGCGCCGTTGATACACAAAAAATTGCCACTACGCCCTCCGATAAATACTTCGGGTTTGTTGTCGCCGGTAATATCTTCAAATATGGGCGAGCCGTACATTTGATTATTGGTAATTACTGTCCAAAGCACCGCTCCATTGCTGCCGTCAAGCGCAATGATGCCGCTATTGTTGTGAAATTCGAGCTGCAAATTGGGCTTGGGGCTTATTACGGTAGGTTCGCGTCCTGCCCCGATTACTGCATCTTTGATACCATCGCCGTTGAGGTCGGCACAACGCGGCGATGAAAACACCTGTATTGTATCATTAATAGTGCTTGCCCAATCCAAGCGTTGAGCTGTGGCGGCAGTAAAATTCAACAACAAACAGCCATAAAAAAGGATATGTTTCATAATTGATTTTATTAAAAAAAATAAAACAGATTGTTTTGATAATACAAAGTAACGAAAAAAAAGCCGCAACAGCGTCATTTTCTAAGATATTTTGGATTTTTTAAATTAAAAATTAAAACTTAAATAATATATAAAAGTTTAAAAAACAATAAAATAAAAACTAAAAACCAACTATTGTCTTGTATTTTGACATAAAGTGCCGCAGGGTTTTGTTTTTTAATACAATAATTATCCCACTTTTGGGTTAATAAGAAATATCAAAGCGAAAAAATATACCTTAATTTTACCCATTCATTTTATTTTTTTATTAAAAACAAGCGGAATTAAATTATGCCAAATCCCAAAATTTTATGGGCTGATGACGAAATGGAACACCTGAAACCACAGGTGATGTTTTTGGAGGGTAAAGGATATGAGGTGACAAAAGTGACCAACGGGCACGATGCTTTGGAAAAATGTAAGGCGGAAGATTTTGATGTGGTGTTTTTAGATGAAAGTATGCCGGGCATTACAGGAATTGAGACGCTCACCCGCATCAAGGAAATCAACAACAGTGTGCCGATAGTGATGATTACCAAAAATGAAGAAGAAAACCTGATGGAATCTGCTATCGGACAGCAAATTGCGGACTATTTGATAAAACCCGTGAAACCGCATCAGATTTTGCTGACGCTGAAAAAAATTTTAGACAACAAACGCCTTGTTACGGAAGCGACCAACACCGCCTATCGGCAGGGTTTTATGCAAATATTTTCATCTATTCAGCAAAGCAGCGACTGGCGCGAATGGGTGGAGATATACAAAAAAATTGTGTTTTGGGAGCTGGAACTCGACAGTATTAAAAGCCGCGAAATGCACGAAATTCTTATTTCTCAGAAACGAGAAGCCAACAACGAATTTGTGCGCTTTGTGAGTAAAAACTACTATCAATGGCTGCGGAATAATGACAATTCCGCACCTGTAATGTCGCATAATTTGATGAAAAACAAAGTGTTTCCGGCAGTGATGGCAGATAAACGCCCCACCGTGCTGGTAATTATTGATAATTTGCGCTACGACCAGTGGAGAGTGATACAGCCGCGCATTTCGGAATATTTTAAGGTAGAAGAAGAAGAAGTGTTTTACAGCATTTTGCCAACCTCTACTCAGTATAGTCGCAATGCTATATTCGCGGGTTTGATGCCCTCCGAAATAGAACGCCGTCTGCCAAAATATTGGATAAACGACCACGAAGAGGGCGGTAAAAACTTATATGAGGAAGAGCTTTTGCAGGATAATATCGCCCGCCAACGTCTGGATATAAAAGCATCTTACAACAAAATCACCAATTACCAAAATGGGCGCATTTTAGTTGAGAATGCACATAATTTGTTCAATTATAAGATGAGCGTCATTGTATATAACTTTGTGGATATGTTGAGTCACGCCCGCACTGAAATGGAGGTACTCAAAGAACTCGCCGGAGATGATGCCGCTTATCGCTCGCTTACCCTCAGTTGGTTTGAACACTCGGCTTTGTTCGAAACCCTCAAACGCCTCGCCGACCGCGACATACAATTGCTCATCACCACCGACCACGGCACCGTGCGCGTGCAAGACCCTATAAAAGTAATCGGCGACCGCGCCACCACCACCAATTTGCGCTATAAATTGGGTAAAAATCTAAATTATAACCCCAAAGAGGTGTTTGAAATCAAAGACCCCGACAAATACGGCTTACCAACTCCCAACGTGAGTTCGAGTTTTATTTTTGCCCGCTCCTACGATTATTTGGTGTATCCCAATAATTACAACCAATTTGCCAATTATTACAAAGATACTTTCCAACACGGCGGTATTTCGTTGGAAGAAATTATTGTGCCTTTTGTGCGGTTGAGTAGTAAATAAAAACAAAAAATGATTACATTCAAAAAAGTATTCGGTGCAATAGCAAAACGTACCTCTATACCACAGGCTACATCACCGAATACTTTTTTCCGTATTTTATGCCTACCTGTAAATTTATAATTTTATGTTTGGCTGCCGGATAGATTTATGTATTTTTGTTGTAATGTTATTTTGGGTTTTATTTTTTCTGAAAAACTCTTCTTCTACAACTTACGATGATGATAAAAAATATTTGTATTTGCTTGCTGCTGCTCTTGCTTTTTGGCAATTATCATATCATAAAGGCTCAAACCGCCGAAAGTGCCAAAGCACTGATGGACGAACAACGCTATCAGGAAGCACTACACGAATATACCATCATCTCCGAAGCAAACCCTTTTAATTGGAATTATAAATATAAAGTAGCCGAATGTCAATATCGCCTCAAAAACTACCCTGAAGCCATCGCTACACTGCGGCTGCTGATGCTCAAAGATTCTTCGAACATAGATTATTACCGACTCTTAGGTAACAGCTACGACCTCAACGAAGATTATCAAATGGCGGTCAATACTTTTCGCAAAGCCATACGCCGTTTTCCGCACGAAGGAAAGCTGTATTTGGATTTGGGATTGGTGGAGTATCTGCGCAACAATTTCAACCAAGCCCGCGATGTGTGGGAAGAGGGAATCGTTGCACAGCCGTATTATCCCGACACTTATTATTTCCTCACCAAACTCTACGCCGACTCCGATGCCAAATTTTGGGCTTTGATATACGGCGAATTTTTTTTAAATTTAGAAAAATCCACCGAGCGTTTTCAGGAAATCAGTGCTTTGCTGTATCAAACTTATATCGCTTATTTGCGAAATGATGAGCCGGTAGAACCCGCCGTATCGTTCAATGATACACAATACAATAATTTTGAAATAGCTTTCGGTAATCTCATAGATCAATTGCGCAGCGAAGGAAAAATAAATTTTAAAAAAGACAGCGGCTTAGTACCCGAAGGCAGCTATATGAATTCCTTGAGTTTATTTCGTATTGCTTTTTTGGAAAAATGGACCTTGCAATATGCCCCTAAAATCCCGATGTCGCTTTATGAATGGCAACAACGCCTCCACAACAAAAGTTTGTTTCATGCCTATAATCACTGGTTGTTTAGTTTTGGCGACACACAATATGTAGTGGCTTGGCAACAATTTTATAAACAGGAATACGAAGATTTTTTAATGCACTTTTTTGTTAATCAGCTCACCGTAGATGTGGAGCATTATGTAGTGCGAAAAAAATATGAATAACAATGATTTTTGATAATTCATTACCCGAAAATAGTTCCTTCAAATACGCGCTCTGCACCGCCTTGCAGCCATATCTCCGAAAAGGCATCATCTGCATACACAAACGACACTTTTAGCAAACCGCCCTGTGTGTGGCAATCAAAAGTGTGGTTGCCTTCTGGAAGTTGTTGCAAAAGTGCCGATGTAATCGCTGCTGCTGTAACACCTGTACCGCAGGCAAAAGTTTCGTCTTCCACGCCACGCTCGTAGGTGCGCACTTGCAGCGTGCAAGTAGCTGTTTGTTGTACAAAATTTACATTAATACCTTTTTGTTCAAATTCGGGCGAGTAGCGAATAGATTTTCCCAAAGCAAAGGCATCAATAGCGGCTGCATTTTCTACAAAACGCACATAATGCGGCGAGCCGGTATCCAATACAAAATCGCTGTTTTGCCGCTTTTGCCATTGTTGCACCTTGTTCATTTTGAGCGAAATAATATGCTCCGAAAACTCGCCTTCGTGTGTGCCGTCTGTTGCCAAAAAAATGGTTTTTTGCTGTATAATACCCAAATGCTGCGCAAATGCAATCGCACAACGCCCGCCGTTGCCACACATAGAGCCTTCTCCGCCGTCAGCGTTGAAATAACGCATTTCAAAATCGTAGTCGGGGTGCTGCTGGAGCAAAATAACCCCATCAGCACCTACTCCAAAACGGCGGTGACACCAACGCGCAAAGCGGGTTTTGTCGGGCAGCAGCGTTTGCAAACGATTGTCTATCATTACAAAATCGTTTCCCGCTCCCTGATATTTATAAAAATGTTGCAGCATTATTTTTTTTAAAAAAAATCACATAGAGAAAAAATATTAACGATTGCCAATTTCTTCCAAAAGCTGCCGAAAATCTATCACCAAATCATTATACGCCGAAGTAGCAGGTCCACTAAAACCACTGTGTATTTTATATACCTGATGATTTTTGTCCAAGAAAATAGTGGTAGGAAAAGAGGCTATTTCGTTGAGCTGCGGAAATGCTTCGTTGGCGTACTTTCTGCCTGCTTTGCCGCCATACAAAACGGGATATTGTATATGAAAATAACTTTGATAGCTGGCTAACTGCCGGCGCACCACCTCCATATCATCGGGGCGTTCGAAAAATACCGCGCAAAACTCCACATTGTCGGCGTATTCGGGATATAGCTGGGCGAGCAGGGCGGTTTCGTCCATACAATTCGGACACCAAGTGCCGGAGATTTGAATAACAACAGGTTTTCCGGCAAAAGGCGCATCGTTGAGTGTGGTTATTTTTCCGGTAAAAGCATCGGGCAAATTCATTTGCAAAGGCGTAGCGGCTTCTTTGACATAGCTGATATGGTAGGCATCGGGCAGAGCAGCCGTTTCGTCTCGCATGCCTTCGAAGGGTTCTTGCCAGTGTTTGCCCGAATAAAAATTGCCTTTGATGCGGTCGTTTTCCATCATTCCTTTCAACAAAAAAACGTGTGCGCCATCAAAGCACGACATAAAAAAAGAGCCGTCGGGTTTTATTTCGCCGCTCATATATCTGAAATCGCCGGTGGCACTGAGCAATGTGCCGCTGATGTTTTTTCCTATGGTATCTTGTTTTATTTCGGCAATGGCGGTGCTGCTTTGGGTGCTGTCGGCGGGGCTGAAAGTAACCGACCATTTGCCGGCTACCTGCGGCATCACCAAGGCAGCGGCGATACCGCCGTTATCAAGGTTTTCAATTACCTCCACTGCACGAAAAGGAATCACATAGTCGGCACTGCGGAGCGGGTCGCGGAAAGTGCCCTGCATACGCACCAAAGGCATAAAACCCTCCTCTTTTTGTTCTATGTTGGCTTCTATCGTAGAATTAAACACAGGCATTGTCCAGCGCAACAGCGTATCGCCGTAGCGTTGTACTTGCAGAGCTTTGATGCGCTCTTCGGCATTGTGTATCGTAATTTGGTCGGTGCTGCCATCAAGGGAGCGTTGCCATGTAAAATAAAAAGGAACTTCCACCGAGTCGTTGGCAGCTAAAAATCCTTTAAAAAGATGAGATGCCGGCTGTGCAACGGCACTGCTGAAAGCGATGATATTCATTAAAAGAAATATTTTTTTCATTGATTAAAAAACGGTAAAAACAAGAAATATCAAAGTAGAATTTATATATAAATGCAGGGTTGCCTGTTTTATAATTCCCTTTTGGTGCAAATTTGCAACAAAATACGGCAAAGCGGCACATTTTGTCTGCTTTTTTACAGGATAATAACCATTTTGCTTGCTACTTGTTGTTTTAGATTATCATCATAGATATATTGCTGTCGGTATTCGGGGTGATGATGTTTGTGCTTTGTTTTTATTTGCTTTAAAAGAAGAAACCTTATATGTTGTATCATTTAATACTGTTGTGGTGGGTGAGTAATCGTGTATTGGGAGCTTTTTTGATTTTGTTGCATGTGATGGCATTGGTGGCAATGGCTGTGTATTATTTTAATTCCGTCAATCGCCACAATCATATTTTCAATCGCCGCTATTTGCTGGGTACTTGGCAGCTGAAAGGTACTACGCCCGAAGGCGAAGCGTGGCAATTTACTTATTTATTCACCGAAAATGAATTTGAAATGCACGGTGCACCGCCGGAGTTTTTGGTGCGCGGCACTTACAGTATTGTGCGCGAAGTGGAGAGTTTGCTCACTTTGGAGATGAAAGTACAACAAGAGCAGGCTATTGATATACCCGATTTTTTTGTGCAGCAGGTGGCAATAGACCAAAAAAATCAACGGATTACGATAGACGGCAGGGTGTATCAAAAAGTGGCGGACAGATAAGCTGCCATTAAGCATGTAGCGGTGGGGAAATTCTGCTAACTTTGCAGTCGCATCATTTTTGCAGGGAATGAATACTATTCGCTATTTGCACCACAACGATATAGACCGACAACGCTGGGACGCTTGCATCAGTGCTGCCTCCAATAGTTTGCTCTACGGTTATTCGTGGTATTTAGATGTGGTGACACAGCAACGCTGGCATGCTTTAGTATATGGCGACTACGAAGCGGTGATGCCTTTGCCTTTTGCCCGAAAATGGGGCTTACTCACCGGATTTCAGCCTTATTTTACACAGCAATTAGGCGTTTTTTCTACTGTTCCGCTTACACCAACTTTTATTGAGCTATTTGTAGCTTCCATTCCCAAAGATTTTAGGTTATTCACCACTCATTTTAATTATGCCAATATAAAAAATTCCTCTATTTACGCCGGAAAATATTTTCAGCTGATGCCCAATTACGAACTGCATTTGGCAGATACTTACGAAAATATACGCCGCCACTATGCCAAACATACCATTCGGCAACTGCGCAAAGCCGCTGCCGCCGACCTCATCATCGGCAAAAATGAAGATGCCCAACTGCCGGTTCGTTTGTTTTATGCCGCCAAAAACACCGACCTTCGTCTGCCCGCCTCTTATTATCAACTCGCTCAACAAATTATCAATACTTGCATACAGCACCAAAAAGGCGAAATATGGCAAGCCTGCAATACAAAAAAAGAGGTGGTAGCTGCTGCCTTTTTTGCCCGCGACCCCAAGCGTGTTTATAATTTGTTGCCCGCCGTATCGCCGGAAGGTAAACAAATTGGAGCGATGTTTGCGATAATAGATGCAGTAATCCGGCATTATGCCCAACAAGCCGACTATTTAGACTTTGAAGGCTCGGCAGTGGCGGGTGTGGCGCGTTTTTATGAAAGTTTTGGTGCAAAAAATTGCCCTTATTCCGTTTATCGGCGCAATCATCTGCCCTATATTTTAAAAAAAATATATCATTTTGTTAAAAAGTAAGGCAGCATCTTTTATTTTTGAAGCCTCTTATGTCATAGATTGGCTTTTTAATCATTATTTTTTAGTTTTTTAAGTTAAAAAATTTCTTAATTATACAACTAATTAAAAAAGTTGTTATTATTGTACCCTATAAACTATTGTCATACACCCTATACTAATTTTTGCAATACTTTAACTTTATTGTTTTGATATGAGAAAATATGTACGTTCCTTAATAGCTACTGTGGCTATTGCTTTGTCTGGTGCTACTGTTTTTGCCCAAGATATTCACTTCTCGCAGTTCTACGCATCGCCGCTTACACTCAATCCCGCACTTACGGGCTTGATGGACGGCTGCTATCGCGGTGCTGCCAACTATCGCAATCAGTATTCTGATTTGGCTCCTTACTCCACAGTATCCGCTTCGTATGATATGGTGTTGTTGCGCGGGCAAATCGGCAATACCGCCGACCACCTCGGCGTAGGTGCTATGTTTTATAACGACCGCGCCGGCTATGGCTCTTTGAATACCACTACTTTTATGGCATCGGTGGCTTATCACAAAGCATTTGACAAACGCGCCAACTACCGCCTCTCGGTGGGTGCACAGGGCGGGTTGATGCACAAAAGTTTGGATTTTTCTAAAATATCTTTTGAAAATCAATTTATCGGAACAGGCTTTGACCCCAATCAGCCGAATGGCGAAGCTGTAGATAATCCTTCTATCAGCTTTGGCGATTTCAGAGCAGGTATGATATTTTCGGGCGCGCCAATGGATAATTTCGGCTTCTATATTGGCGGTGCGATGTTTCACCTCACCAAGCCGAATGAATCATTTTTAGGCGATACCGACAACAAATTGGATTCGCGTTTGGTAGTACACGGCGGTGCTAATTTCTTACCAACCGATAATTTCAGTATTTCGCCTAACTTTATTTATATGGCACAAGCCGGTGCAAAGGAGTTGAACATAGGTGCTTTGTTGGGTTACAGATTCGACGGTAACTCCCGCGACCGCAGCAGTGGCTCTGCTGTATATTTGGGCGGTTCTTATCGTGTGAAAGATGCCTTTATTATTTTGGCAGGTTTGGAATACAATAGTTTCCGTTTCGGTTTGTCGTATGATATTAATATATCCGACCTGAAAGTTGCTACTTTGGGACAAGGCGGTATTGAGTTGTCGCTGATTTATGAGGCCATGTGCGAACCTCGCGGCAGACGCGGCTTCCCACCTATGTCTTGTCCTCGTTTTTAATATTTATTGTTTTTTCTGAAAAAGTAGGCATTGCACCAAAAGTAAGAGCTACTTTTTTACCGTTTTTAAAAACTATATCATCATTTATGTGACCTTCATTTAATATTCTATATTCTATGAATTCACAGGTAATTTTTTATAATTTGTCATTTTAATGTTTTGGAAAAAATTCTAAAAGCCTAACGGAGTTCTTCTGTCAGGCTTTTTTTATTTAACCTTTTTTGTATGTTTTTATTAAAATATTGTACTACTTTTAATCTTTGCATGATATAATAAACTCTATTCCAAACGTTTTTTTTACGATATATACAACCAACCAAACCTCTTCTTTTTTACATGAAACAAATTTTAGATGCACCAAGTCGGCAGTTACATTTTGCTTGCTGGCGCAAATGTTTATTTCTTTTTCTGCTTGCAAAAGCGATGTCGGCGGTGGTGACGGCAACAAAGAATACAAAGACCAAGTAGTGATACATAGCTTGTCTGATGCGCAGGGACTGCACCCTACGAATATCAGTGATTCGCAAGGCTCTGAAATCAAACGCTATATGATGCAGAAACTCCTTGAAATTGATTTTACTACTTTGCAACTGATGCCCTGGATGGCAAAGGCATTGCCTACTGTAGAAAATATAGAACTCAACGGAAAACCCGCCATGAAAATTAATTATGAACTTCGTGACGGCATGACCTGGGACGATGGAAAGCCCATTACACCACGCGATGTAGAGTTTAGCTTTATGGCGGTACTCAATAAAAAAGTAGATGCCCCCACGCTTCGTCCCTACATAGAGCATGTGGTTGATTTTCAGTACGACCCAAGCAATCCGATGAAGTTTTCTTTTATTTGGGACGAGCCTTATATGTTGTGGGATCACGTTACCGGTAATGATATATGGATTATCCCAGAGCATTTATACGACCGCAAAAGTTTGATGAAAGATGTTAAACTGAAAGATTTTGCTGCCGGAAAAATGCCCGCCGGCACCAAAGCAGAAGAATTTGCTAAAGAATACAACGATACCAAATACTCGCGCGAAAAAGGATTTATCAACGGCTCCGGTCCTTATGCCTTTTCGCAATGGAACACCAACCAGCGCATTATTTTGGAGCGCAAAGCCAATTGGTGGGGCGATAAACTCGCAGGTGGCAACAATGGTTTTATGTTTGATAAAGGACCTCAGCGCATAGTGTTTGAAACCATCAATGAATTTCCAACGGCAATCACCACCGCCAAAGGTGAAAAATTGGATATTGTTCACGCTTTGCCCCCTGACGAGTGGGTAAAAATTGATGAGTCGGATAAATTGCGTGAAAACTTCCAAAAATCCAACCCGCCACTTATCAGCTATTCCTACATCGGCTTGAATACAAAATCGCCGCTTTTGCAAGATAAAAAAGTGCGGCAGGCTTTGGCTCATTTGATAGATGCCGATAATATTAATGCAAAAATTTTGCATAATCTTCAAACGCGCACCATTGGACCTATCTCCCCGTTGGATACTATGAATTATGATAAAAATATCCAGCCTTATGCCTTTGACCCTCAAAAAGCTAAAACATTGCTATCAGAAGCAGGCTGGACAGATAGCGATGGAAATGGTATTGTAGATAAAAAAATCAACGGTAAAACAACCGATTTTAAATTGATATTCAACTTCAATCAAGGCAACGACATTCGTAAAAAAGTGGGTTTGGCTTTGAAAGAAGAAGCACGCAAAGTAGGGATAGAAATAGAAGTAGTACCGATGGATTGGAGCGTATATTTGGAAAATTTGAAAAAAGGAAAAATCAATATGTTTTATGGTGCTTGGGTGCAAGACCCACGCCCGAGTGATATGAAACAAATTTTTCATACCACCTCTCAAAACGGCGGCAGCAATTATGTAGGCTTTGGTAATGCCGAAAGCGACCGCCTCATTGAAGATATTAACCGCGAATTAGACCCCGCAAAACGCAAATTGCTCTATTATCGTATGCAGGAAATATTACACGATGAAGTTCCTTATATCTTTTTGTATAATGGCACTCAGCGCAATATTATCCACAAACGCTTCACGAATATCCACGAAGGCGCACGCGACCCGGGTTATTGGGGCGGCGGCTTACAGCTCAACAAAGGATTTTCGGCAACTGCTTTATAAATTTATCTTTTTTATGTACAAAAAACCTCCGACTTGCATAGTCGGAGGTTTTTTTGTGTAAAAATCAATGTAATTCGTGGGGTATAGCCTTACAAATACAAGCAATTAAATGTAACTTCGCACTTCAATTTGTTTATTCATTTTTTTTTATATATGCGCACACTTTTTTGCTTTATTGTTCTTTTTGGGATAGGCATCAGTTTAAACGCCTGCAAAGAAAGCACCCCTAAACAACAAACCACCTCTGCCGCCACTCATATCAAAACCGCCTATGCTGTAAATGAAATAGTGGTGGTAATGGAAAAAGATTTATGGGAAAACGACACCATCGGCAAAACAATACGCGCAGCATTGAACGCTTCTTTTCAGGGGCTTACGCTCCACGAACCCACCTTTGATATTATTTATGCAACGCCTCAAACCTTTGAGCAGCAACACAAAAAAGCGAACTCCATACTGTGGGTGGCGGATTTGAGCCAAAAAAATGAAGCGTCACAGCAAGCGGCGGCAATAAAAAATACGCCCAATACACTTATCCGCGATTTTATGACCATTAAAAGCAATTTATACGCCGACCCTCAGCAAATTATCTACATTTACGGCGAACAGAAAGACAGTTTGTTGAATAATCTGCTGCGCTATCATCGCGATGTGGTAGCTATGCTCAATGTGGTAGAAGATAAAAAAGCCCTTTCGGTGGAAATTTCGGGCGGTGAGGATAAAGAAAAACAAGACCGCATCGGCAATAAATATAACATTTATATCAACCTTCCCAAAGGCTATCAGCCGGCTGCCGAGCAAGGCAATGCAGGGTGGTATCGTCGCGAGCTGGCAAACGGCGAAGTAGATAATTATTTGCTTTATACTGCTTCCAAAAAAAGTGGTGCTGCTTTTACACTCAAACAAGCCTTAGCTGTACGCGACACTTTGGGTAAGCGTTTGGTAAAAAGCGAAACCGAAGGCTCTTATATGCGCAGCGATACCACCAAACGTTTTTTTGTAACCCCCCTCCAAATCAGTGGGCGCAATGCACTCGAAGTTCGCGGACAGTGGGAAATGACCCGCGAAAGCACCGCCGGTCCTTTTGTTAATTATATAATTGATGATGGCGAGCGCATTGTGGTATTAGATGCGTTTTTGTTTGTACCTAACCTCAAAAAGCGCGACCGTGTGCGCCAAATAGAAAGTGTGCTGCGTGCCGCCAAATTGTAAGCACTGCCCGTTTATTATTTTCGTTGGCGAATATCGGCGGCTTTTATCCAACGCTCTATGTCCTGAATGCTTCTTTCGTTGTCGCTGAGGTCGGGTTGTGTTTGGGCAAACTTTACCATATCGGCAAGCAAGAGCATTTTGCGCAGCCGCTCCGCCGCCAAGGGTTCTATGGTGGTGTGGCGTTTGACCGACTGTATAATTTCGGCGGTCGTGGATTCAAGGGCGGGTAATTCAAAGCGTGTTTCTATATAAGTACGCACAATATCCGAAAGTTGTATGTAATGTTGTTCTACTTCGCCTTTTTGCCAAAGTTGTTGGCGAGATAGCTTTTTGAGTGCCGACAGTGCATTCTCTTTTGGTGTATATACAGACGCAGGCGGCGCAGATACGGGTGCAAGCGGTTTTGGAGTGCGATTTTTGCGGCGAAAAAACCACCACAAGGCGGCGGCAACTAATAATATGTATAACCCATACGAGCGTATAAAATTTTTCAATAAGCCCCACCAGTCGCGCGCTACTGCTAAGGGCGGTGCTAAGGGGCGTGGTGCTTGATTGATATCCACTTGCGGCGGCGGTGCTACTTGTATCAAGAGGGCTTTACTGCGCAGCGTGTCGCCTTGTGCAGTGGCAAGTATCAGGGGCTTAATGACGTGATAACCGCTATCCCACGCCATGAGCGTGAGTGTTTGGCTCTCGATAACCCAATCACCGGAGTCGCGGGTTTCTACAGGTGTTTTTTCAACGATTTCAAAAGTATCCAATCGCTCGCCCCAAGATTTCCACTGCACCGATGCAGCAGCAGGTGTGCGGCTTTCTATGCGCAGCTCAAAAGGAGCAGCAGTGCCAATTTCGGTGTGGTTCGGTATGGCTCTCAAAGAAGATGCCACCGTTTCTGTTTGTGCCTGTAAAAATTGTGCAGACCACAAAAAACAACCTATCGCCCATATCTTTCGCCCGTTCATACAAAAAAAATGATATACAGAAATAGCAATTTTTATACAGATTGCAAAAATCATGAATTTTCTTCTATTTTTTAGCTTTATATTTAGCCCTTTATTTTTTAGTTTATTTTATTCTGATTTGATATGAAAAAAATCCAATTTTGGGAAATCATCGTTTTATTTTTATCACTCCATATATCTTCTTTACAGGCGCAGGTCAGTCAGGGCGGGGTGCCTTATAGTTTTGAGAAGTCCTATTTATCGCAAGAAATTCCTTCTGTTCCTTTGCCTGCTGTTGATGTAGCGCAATTGATGGAAGAAGATAAAATATATTATAATGAAAAAGGCAAACCTTACCGTTTTGGAAAAGAAATAGCCGTTGATATTACTTTGCAAAATGCGGGTTTATGGGAAATGCTCCCCAACGGCGACCGTTTGTGGCGTTGCGCTATTAGTGCCGAAGGTGCCACATCTATCAATTTGCAGTATTCTCATTTTTATTTGCCGCAAGGTGCTACTTTCTTTTTATACAACAAAGAACTCAACAGTATTTTAGGAGCTTTTACAAATTTTAACAATAAAAGCTATCAAACTTTTGCCACTGGCTTGGTAAAAGGCGATTATTGTGTGCTGGAATATTATGAGCCTGCGGCAGTTGCCGGACAGGGAATTATTAATGTTTCAAAAGCGGTGCACGGCTACCGCGATTTTTATCATCACGAACAAAAAGATTACGGAGATTCAGGTACTTGCAACAACAACGTTAATTGCCCAGAAGCTGCCGATTGGCAACAGGAAAAATCTTCTGTAGCCTTAATTTTAAGTGGGGGTTTCAGAGGTTGCACAGGTGCAATATTGAGCAACATACGCAAAGATTGTACGCCCTATTTTTTGACCGCCAACCATTGCAACGATAGCAATATGCAGAATTGGATATTTATGTTCAACTACGAAAGCCCTTCTTGTACAAACGCCGATGGACCTACAGACCAAACTGTATCGGGAGCTATATTGCGGGCTACTTCTGCCAACAGCGACTTTACTTTGTTGGAACTCGCTGAACCCATTCCCGCTGCTTACAATATTTTTTATTCGGGTTGGTCGGCACAAAATGTAGCAGGTACGGCAATGACCGCCATTCACCATCCGGCGGGCGATATTAAAAAAATTACTTTTGATTATAATCCTGCGGTGGAAAGCGATAATTTTTGGGAAATGGTATGGGACGACGGCACCACCGAACCCGGCTCTTCCGGCTCGCCGCTTTACGACCAAAACCATCGTATTGTAGGACAACTCTACGGCGGTGGGGCTTCCTGCGTTACGCCCGAAGAATCGGATATTTATGGTCGTTTTAATATTTCGTGGAACAACGGACAAACCCCCGGTACGCGCTTAAAAGATTGGCTCAACCCCGACAATGATATTATTATGACCGATGGAGAATATTGTAATGCTACTCCTTTGCAATTAGATGCCAGCCTTTTATTTATTAATGAACCGCAGGGAAATTATTGCAATGAAAACACCTTTACTCCAAAAGCACAAGTAAAAAATATGGGTATTAATCCGCTCACCCAAATTTTATTCCACATTCAATTAGATGCACAGGAAATACAAACCTTCGTGTGGAACGGTTATCTCACACAAGGTCAAATCCAAGAAATTAATTTGCCTGTGCTATCCAATATAATGCCCGATGCGCACATTTACAGCGTAGAAATTGCCGCTTTAAATGGTATGAGTGATGAAAATCTTCAAAACAACGAAAAAACCAATGCTTTTGAAGTGATATACGGAAATTCTATTGCTATTGAGTTGGCAACCGATAATTATGGCAATGAAATTTCTTTTGAAATTACCGATGAACTCAATGAAGTTGTTTTAACAGAAGAAGGTTTTGCAAATAATATACTGATTGATAAAGAATATTGTTTGAGTGAAGGCTGCTATAGTTTATATTTGTACGATTCGTGGGGAGATGGTTTGAGCAATTTTACAGAGTTTGTTGAAGATGACGGCAATTTTACACTGTACAACAACGGTGCTTTGGTGGAGCAGATAGGCGGTGTTTTTGGCGATTGTATGTATAATGCCGATGGAGAAGGCTGCTCCGCGCAAATTGATTTTTGTATCAACAACGATACTACCGCACTGATTGCTGCTTTTACGGCATCTTCGCAGGTGGCTTGCGTAGGCGATACGATTTATTTTTACGACAACAGTAACGGCTCGCCCAATGCGTGGCAGTGGGATTTTTCAGGAGCTACCCTCCTCACCGCCAACAATATC
Organism: Sphingobacteriales bacterium; assembly: GCA_016711285.1. Taxonomy (NCBI): domain Bacteria; kingdom Pseudomonadati; phylum Bacteroidota; class Sphingobacteriia; order Sphingobacteriales; species Sphingobacteriales bacterium. The sequence goes on along the minus strand of JADJTG010000012.1, from coordinate 485,253 downwards.
AGCACCCCTTCGGTAATTTACAGCAACAGCGGCAACTACGGCGTATCGCTTACGGTGAGCAACGGCAATGAAAATATCTCGCATACCGATACCGACTTTATAACGATACAGCCCAACGCTTCGGCGTATTACAATGTGAGCACTAACAATAATTTGCAGGTTACTTTTAATGGTGAAGGCTCTACCAATTACAATACTTTAATGTGGGATTTCGGCGATGGCACGGTTGTACAGATGGGCGCAATTGTTACACATACTTTTGCACAGGAAGGTACTTATGAAGTGTGTCTCTCGGCTCAAAACAGTTGCGATAATCCCGCTCAATATTGCCAAACCATCAATGTTACCTGTTTGCTGCCGCAGGTGGGTTTGTCCATACAAAACCAACAATATCTGAGCGTTTCGCTTTCCAATAATTCTTCCGACTTCAGCAATTTTGTTATTGATTACGGAGATGGCAGCAGCGGCACTAATTTGCAACATACTTTTGCGGCGGCGGGTACTTATCAAATATGCCTCACCGCGAGCAATATCTGTGGCGAGCAAACTGCCTGCCAAAATATAACGGTGGATTGCTCCCAACAAAGCCTCTTGTTTGAAAGCACAGTGGGTGGCAACGGTGTAGCTACTTTCGCGGCACAAACAGTGGGTACTTTTACAGATTGGGAATGGAACTTCGGCGATGGCAGCAACAGCAGCGAACAAAACCCAGAACATCAGTTTGTTGATGACGGCAACTACGAAGTATGCTTAACTGCCGTGAATCTGTGCGGACAAAACATCAATTTTTGCCAAAATATACAAGTATTTACCGGCATCACCACCCTCAGTCCGACGGCGATATTTGAGCTATATCCCAATCCTTTCAACACAAACTTTTATGTGCATCACAAAGGAACAGCCGCCGCCTTGCTGAAATGCTACGATATACAAGGCAAGTTGATATTTACACAAACGCTGAAAACGGGCACACAAAATATTCATCAACTGCAAGCACAAGCGGCGGGTGTATATTGGTTGTATATTATTACGGAAGATGAAATTTTTGCAGAAAAAATTATTAAGCAATAAAAGAAAGAAAGAGATTGAGTTTTCAACGGTAAAATTGTTTTATATTTTATAACAATGACGTGTTGAATTTTTAATTTTTATCAGAAACATAAAAATTGGCAGGTTCAATACATCTGCCTGATGAAAATAAAAAGAGCGGTTGTTTTAAAAAAACAACCGCTCTTTTTTTATCTTCCACTGTATCAACTATCAATAAAATGCGCCGCTTATCTTTTGTTCATATCTACATAAGCGCGAGAAGTAGCACCTGTGTAAATCTGACGCGGACGTGCAATAGGCTGATTTTCCATCATCATTTCGCGCCAGTGTGCTATCCAGCCCGGCAAGCGTCCCAATGCAAAGAGTACCGTAAACATATCTACCGGAAAGCCCATAGCGCGGTAAATAATGCCCGAATAGAAATCTACATTCGGATACAGCTTGCGCTCTACAAAATAGCCGTCTTTGAGGGCAGCTTCTTCTAATTTTTTTGCTATTTCCAAAAGCGGGTCGTGTATGCCCAATTTATTGAGCACATCATCGCAGGCTTTTTTGATGATTTTGCCGCGCGGGTCAAAGTTTTTATACACGCGATGCCCGAAGCCCATCAGCAAGGCTCCTTGTTTTTTGTCTTTTACTTTTGCCAGATAATTATCCACATTGCCCCCGTCGGCGGCAATATTTCTGAGCATTTCTATTACTGCCTGATTAGCACCGCCATGCCGCGAACCCCACAACGCCGAAATGCCCGCCGAAATACAAGCATATAAAGGTGCGTGCGAAGAACCCGCCATGCGCACTGTACTCGTGGAGCAGTTTTGCTCGTGGTCGGCGTGCAAAATGAGGAGCTTGTTCATCGCATCCACCATTACGGGGTCTAATTCATACTCTTCGGGGCGCACACCGAAAAACATATACAGAAAATTAGAAACGTAATCCAATTTGTTGTTCGGATAATTAACCGGATGTCCGACTGACTTTTTGAAAATCCACGACACCATTGTAGGCATTTTTGCCAACAGACGAATAATAGTGAGGTCGGTTTCCTGCGGTGAGCGCAAGGGGTGTAAGGAATCGGGATAAAATGCAGACAAAGAGCCGATAACCGAACTCAATTGACCCATCGGGTGGGAGTTGGTGGGGTAGGCGTCTAAAAACTTTTTGATAGACTCGTGTACCAAAGTATGGCGCATAATGCTAGAACAAAAAGTTTCGTATTGTTCTTTGGAAGGCAATTCGCCGTAGATGAGCAAATAGGCTACTTCTAAAAAGCTGGATTTGGCTGCCAAATCTTCAATAGAATAGCCGCGATGGTGCAAAATACCCGCTTCGCCGTCCAAAAATGTAATGGAACTGTATGTAGAGGCAGTATTTTTATATCCTATATCAATGGTTACTAAGCCTGTTTCTGCTCTTAATTTTTCTATATCCAAAGCAACTTCGTGCTCGCTTCCTTCCACCGTATCAATTTCGTAGGATTTACCCTGTAATTGTAAAATGGCTTTTTCTGGCATTTTTGGTTGTTTTTTTATATGAGTAAAATAAATAATTTTAATACTGCCGTTTTTCTTTTTTGAAATCAAACTACAACACTCCGAAAGAATGTACAAAGCTAATAAAGCTAAAACAATTATTGAAATAATTAAGCGATTAAGTTACATAAGAATTTCAAATTCAGTTCGTTTTTGTTATAAAAAAACAGGGCTGACTTTTGTTTTCTTTCATCTTTCGGAGATTAGAAAACCTCCGAAAGATGGGGGGTGCTTTTCGTTGTACAAAAAAAGTGCCGTTTTCCAAATTTTTCCTTTTTATGGGGTGTCATCTGCCCACGCCAAACTACGGCGCACAAAATCGGTGAGGCGGCTGCCTTTGAGCATATTTTGTTGCAAAAGTGCCAAATCCAACAGTTGGCGCACCAAGTCGTTGCGGCGGCTTTCGTCGGCTTGTTGCAGCATTTTTCCGAATAAAGGGTGGTTGCTGTTGAGTACCACCTGATAAGTGTCGGGCATCAGCAGGGAGTCGTTGCCGTTGTTGTTGTGCATCGACATTTCGCGCATGCGCCGCATAAATTCAGGTTTGGTAATGAGCACCGGATAATCGTCGGGGGCGGCGGCTTTGGTGGCTACGGTGATGTGTGTGTCGTTGATGCTTTTGGCGAATAAATCGCGTAATTCGTGTTCTTGGTCTTCGGTGAGTACCGACACCTGCTGCTCGTCTTTTTCCACTAAATTATCTGCGGTATCGGCATCTACCCGCTTAAAAACCAATTCGTAGTCGTTGTTGTAATCCAAATATGCCACCACGTGCGTATCTATAATATGTTCCATCAAAAGCACTTCGTAGCCGCGTGCCTGCGCCGAGCGGATATAAGCATCTTGCTCCTGCGCCTGCGAGGTGTAGAGAGCAACGATTTTATTATTTTTGTCGGTTTGAAGGGGTTTTACCTGTGTGGCATATTCCTCCAAAGTGAAATGGCGATGTGCGGTGTTTTCAAAAAGCGTAATTTTCTTTGCTTTTTCGGCAAATTTTTCATCGCTCAACATACCATATTTCACAAACACACCGATATTATCCCATTTTTTTTCGTATTCTTCGCGGTCGTTTTTAAATATTTCTTCTAATTTAGAAGCTACTTTTTTGGTGATATAATCGCTGATTTGTTTCACGCGGCGGTCGCCCTGCAAGTAGCTGCGGCTCACATTGAGCGGAATATCAGGCGAGTCCATCACGCCGTGCAGCAGCATCAAATACTCCGGCACGATGCCCTCCACGTTGTCGGTAACGAATACCTGATTGGCATACAAACTGATTTTGCTGCGTTTGGGGTCAAAGGTGTTTTTGAAAGGCGGAAAATATAATATTCCGGTAAGGCGAAACGGAAAATCTACATTGAGATGTATCCAAAAAAGCGGCTCTTCCATTTGATACGGATAGAGTTCGCGGTAAAAATTTTTATAATCTTCATCGCTCAGGTCGGCAGGTTTTTTAGTCCAGGCGGGTTGAGTGTGGTTGATAATTTCGTCGCCGAAACGAATAGGTACGGGCAAAAATTTACAATAGCGGTTGAGCACTTCTTTTACGCGCTCCGCCTCCAAAAATTCTTTGGAGTCTTCGTTGAGGTGCAAAATAATGTCTGTGCCGCGCGTGCTGCGTGTGCCTGTGTTCATTTCGTATTCGGGAGTGCCGTCGCAAAGCCACTGCACCGGCTCGGCTCCTTCCTGATACGAAAGGCTTTGGATTTCTACCTGTGCCGCCACCATAAATGCCGAATAAAAACCCAAGCCAAAATAACCGATGATACCGGTATTTTCGTCTTTGTATTTGTCCAAAAACTCTTTTGCTCCCGAAAAAGCAATCTGGTTGATGTAGCGTTCTACTTCTTCGGTACTCATACCGATGCCGGAGTCGCTGATACGCAAAGTGCCTTTTTCAGTATCAACAGCCACTTCTATCTCCAATTCGCCCAATTCGCCTTTGACTTCGCCGCGTGCTGCGAGGGTTTTTATCTTTTGGGTGGCATCAACGGCATTGCTGACCAACTCGCGCAAGAAAATATCGTGTTCGGAATAAAGAAACTTTTTGATTATCGGAAAAATATTTTCCGACTGTACATTGATTTTTCCTTTCATAAAAAAATTGCTTCGCTTGTGTAATTGTCTTTTTTGAATGTTATGAATTAAATAATAACAAAAAACAAATTGCTATGTTCGGGTGTGCAAACATAGCAATTTTTGAGTAATTGAAAAGAAGGAGTGCCGGAAACTCAGCCAAAAACCAAGGCGGCGGCGGGCTACATCAGGGCATTATTTCTTTTCCTTTGAAAAAAATGCGGTAGTCTTTGTTATTGACATCGTAGAGCAGCGTATGACCAAAGAGCGTAAAGTTTTGCGCAATGCGGTCGCCGACTTCGGTGATGTTGCCTTTGTGAAAAATTTTTAAATAGCCGTAGCGATCCTGCCACGCCGCCATTCCCTGCGACAGTTGTAATTTGTTGGGTTGCTCCATAAAAACAGGCGAAGCATCTAAAACTTGGGTGTTGCCGTTGTAGCAGCCCCAAAGTTCGTTGAGTTCGTTGAGATATACGAGGGTGTTGTCGGTAATTTCGTAATAAGCGGGCGGATTTTCGAGGAGCATTTTGGCGGTGCCGTTTTGCCACACATAAAAATTGTTGCGTTCATCAACATAAGCCACGATGTCGTCGCCGTGTTTGAAAGAAAGGGGCGGATATTTGGATAAAATCTGGTTTTCGCCGGCATAAAAAACCGCCCACTCGTCAAAATGGGTGAGGTATGCCACATAGCTGTTGCCCACCATAAAATTTTTCGGAAAATAGCTGCTCACCTCCTCATCTTCGCCGCCGTGCCAAAATCTCAGCACATCACCGCCGTTGATATAGGCTAAAGACCTGTCGCTCACAGCAAATTCGCGCACGGCACTGTTGTCAATGTCAAAAATATGCTGTCCCTGATATACTTTGAGGTAGTCGTCGAAATCGATAAAAGCCACGATGCTGTCGCCGGCTTCAAAGGTGGTATTTTCTTCGAGCGAGATGGTTTTGATGTAGTCGCCGTCCACCACGCTCAATACATTATTGAGGCGCGAAAGTACAAACGTGCGGAAAGGAAAAAATTTGTCGATGGCGGGACTGGATAGTAAAGTTTTCTTTTTGGGAGCTTGGTAATAGATAAGGTCTTGTCGGGCATTTTCGTAGATGATGCAGTTGCCTCCTACCTTGAATTTATCCACCCGTAAATGCTCTAATTGTTCAATATGTCCGTTATCAAAGACCCAAAAACGCCCCTGAATATCCGTCCACGCCGCCATGTGTTGTGCTTGTATATTTGCTGCATAGCAACCATACAATATCAGAAAAAATTTTTTAAAATAACGTGCCATTAGTAATAATGTAGTAATTATTGTATAAAGTTACAAAAATTCTGTTATAATCAAACTTTAACATATACTTATATTTTGGGAGTATTTTTGAGAATAAAGGAGTTATATATCGTACTCCACCTATCAAATATCTGAGCCCTGATTGACAGAATTCAATGAGGTACAGGATTTTTTGCGGTGTGTAAAATCAATCATCGGTTTTGGCGGGATATACATCGTGGTTCACCTAAAGAAGTACTTCCCTCGGTAGGATCTAATCTTGTAGGTGAATTAGTTTATTAAATTGTCCCCATTGTGATTTTATACCAAACTGGGTGCTGTTCTTTAGCTTTTTGCATAGGAGTTAAATTATTGATTCCTTGATGAGGACGATGGTTATTGTATTCCATTTCCCACAATTTGAGATAGTATTTACGTTCTTCGGAATCCTTGAAACGAATTTGATTAAATAGATTTTCATTATCAGTTCTGTTGGAACGTTCTATGAAACCGTTTTTCCAAGGTTTTCCTTTGGGGATTAGCGCGTGAATTCTATCAGTTTTTCAACCGTTTTGGTAAAAACTGTTTTATAGTTATCGTGATAGGCGTATTTCATCGTAAAACAGTAAGCATTATCTGTAAATGTTATAAAAAAGGGGGAGATTGTCCAAAGCTCTTTCATAAACACTTGCTATCGTTTTGCTTGAATAATCACTATGAATTTCAGAGTATTTTATGCGTGTTGAGAGGTGAATGATGCTTATTTTGTATTCGTAGCCTTCATTTCCTTCAATTGCGGGCAAAACTTGTACTACTATCTTCAACTGACGGACTATGAATCCATTTTGAAATAGTTTTTCGGGAAACACCAAACTGAGTGACTAATTCTGCTTGAGTATAATTACCACTTGCGTACAAATCCTTGATTTGTTGCCGCTTTTTAGGGGTCAGGCTTACATTTTTATGGAGTTTCATTCCTTTAATAACGAAAATAGCATACCAAAATGTGTATATCTTTTAAAACCAATTTAACTAAAAATTAAAAATATAGATGATATATCCCCTTTGTTGTTTCTCTTTTTTTTCACCGCTAAGGCACTAAGGCGCGGAGTTGTTTTTTTTATGGGATAACGGTGCTATTCAAAAGTTAGCGTTCATCATCTTTTATAATTTAAAAATTTGTGATTGAATAAAAATATGGTCTTGTTTGAGTACGGCTATATAGGGTTGGTTATTGGGCAAATACAAATCTTGTGCATCAGTATAGCTGCCACTGTATAGTTGCTGCCCCAACATATCATAAATATCCATACTCAATGCTTCGGTGGGCGGCTGCGCAAGCTGAAAATAAATCGTTTGCCCGCCTACCCGACAGGGCAAAGTATAAGCAGCCGCTTCATTTGTTGCAATTCCCGTAAATTCGTAATAATCGCAAGTAGGGGAAGTACTCTCTGCATTGTGATACAAGCCTATTTCTGTATCTTCATAGCAGCGTAATCCGGTTGCTGATACATAAGAATCAGAAACTTCTTGACAAAAGTAGTCTTGTATAGGTGCTATCTCGTCTAAAAATAATCCTTCAAACAGTCCTATTTTTTCAGTAGCTACAAATGAATTACTTTGCCAAAATAAATCTAATAATACATTTCTTCCCTTTATTTGCCTGAGTGCTATATCATTAATTTTTACGGTATCTACTGTTTCTATAAGTATTTGAATAAACTTATTACAACGCAAACGACTGATGAGCGTGTCGCCAACATTCAGAGAAAAATCATATTGCAGCAAAAATTTTTGCGTAGGTGGGTGATATACATACACTTCGCTGTTGTTTTGGTGTACATAAAAAGTGTCGGGAGATGATGCAATGTAAATTACTTCATACGGAATTCCATCTGATTCTACTCTATATATCTGCTTACAAGGTTTTTCTTGTATCAGTGTATCCTTAATTACTTCATATTTTAGTACGCCCTGTGCTACGAGGGTATTCCCAGAAGTTGGAGAATATAACCCAGCAACATACCACCACTTCGCCCCCCACAGGCGCAAACTCGGCATTTTGGGCGCGGGCTTTAAAGAGGCAGGTAAATAGCAAAAACAGCAGCAGCCAACGAGGGCGCAATAAAAATTGTTGAGTGTTCATAAGGAAAAATTGAGAATATCGTCTTTTATGTTCTTTCTCTTTGCGGCTCTGCGGCTTTGCGGTTAGTAGCTTTTTTCACCGCTAAGACGCTAAGGCGCGAAGTTGTTTTTTTTATGGGATAACTGCACTAATTTAACGCATCTTTTTCAACACACCAAATTTTGGAGTGGGGGTTTTGTCATTGTTTTGTAAAAGTTGTGTGGTGCCCTCCTCCAATACCTCCTTTTCCAAAGCAGGGAAGTTTTTATCAGAACGTTGTGAAACAGTATTTTTAAAATTGATAATTGCTTGAAAGCGTGTTTTTTATGCCATAAAAACAACAATATTGTGTGTTTTTTGTGTAATAATTACGCGCTTGTTTTAAAAATACAAGCAGATTACAGAATTGTTATTGGCTAAATAATTTTATTGACGTACTTTTAGAGCCTAAAACCTACGCATCATGATGCCCACGCCAAGCTACATGAAACTTTTGGTATGGTATGTTGTCATTTCCATTACAGCCATATCTGTTGATATACACGCACAAAATTTAGTGTCAAACGGCTCTTTTGAACAAGGCAGTTGTCCAACTGATATAGGGCAAATAGCAAATGCCACCGATTGGAGCAGCCTCAATGCCCTCCACGCCGATTTGTTTCATACTTGCGCCAACGAGCCGGTGGCAGTACCGCAAAATGCTTTTGGCACTGCCGCCCCCTCCGAAGGCAACGCTTATGCCGGAATTTTTGCTTATGGTCCTAATAATTTGCGCAGCTATATCAGCACGACTCTTGCCGCTCCTATGCAGGTAGGCAATAATTATTGTGTGAGTTTTAAGGCTCATATCGCCGATGTAGCTTCTTATAAACACATCAAAGAATTGGGGTATTTTTTTCCGTGCAGCCTTTGCCGCTTTCCGACAATACTTCTAATATAGCTGTGCTGCCGCAGCTTTATAATACTTATGACTTTATAGAAGAAGGCGATGGCTGGGTGACGGTATCCGGCGAAGTGCTGGCAATACAGCCTTATAATTATTTGTCGCTGGGCAATTTTTTTGATAATGCTTCTACTACAGGCGGCGCATCTATTCCGGGTACGCCCTTTGATGCGCAAGTGTATTATTTTATTGATGAAGTACGGGTTGATTTAATTCCGCCTGCTTTTACTTTGGAAATTATGCAAAATGCCCTTTGTACGGGCGACACCGTTACCATTGATGTTGTGAACGGAAGCGGCGAAGATTATGTGTGGTATGCTGCTTCGCAGCCTGAAGTAGCTGTTCATATTGGCTCCTCTTATACTTTTGCCGCCGAACAACCCGAAACTTTCATCGTCAGCAAACTGAGCGGTGTATGCACTACTCAGCGCAGCATTTCTATCAATCCTTCTTTTACTCCGCAAATAGAATTTACGGCTACTTCGGCTTGTGTCAATAATCCCATTTATTTCTTTGATAAATCGCAGGGGATTACTTCGCAAAGCCACTATGAGTGGGATATTTTTGATGACGGCACGATAGAAGATACTACGCTGAACGCTGCTGTTTATACTTTTGAGCAGGCGGGTACTTATCCGGGCGTTTGCGTATTTTTAATGAAAATAATTGCTTCGGCGAGGCGGTGGTGTATGTGGCAGTGAGCGAAAACTGCGACCCCTGCTTGCATCCTTTGAATGTAGTATCCAATTACAGTGCCGAGATTTTATTGCAATGTCCCAATGATTTGAATCAATTGGAGTTTTTGAAAGATTGGTACAATCCCACAGACGGCTCTCCTGATTTTTTCAGTCGTTGCTACGATCAAGCCGATAATCCCGAAGGCGACCCTGTTGATGTTCCCGATAATATTTTCGGCAGCCGCGAGCCGCTCACCGGCAATAGTTATTTCGGTATTTTTGTGGGCGGGCAAAATTTCAGGGAATATCTCAGTACTCCGCTCTCAACTGCTTTATTGCCCGATGTGGAATATTGTGTGTCTTTTTCGGTGGCTTTGGCGGGTTTTTCGGATTATGCCGCAAAGGATATGGGCATTTTATTTACCGCCGATTCTCTGAATTTTCAATCAACCAATCCGAATTTTCCTTTTTTGGGCAATATTGAAATGACTCCTCAAATTGCTTATAATGGTAATTTTCTTACCAACACAGATTGGTATCAAATCACCGGAACTTTTACGCCGAATGATACTTTGCGCTGGCTCACTTTGGGCAATTTTAAATCCGACCTTCAAACGCCTTTGCAGCAGGTAGCTCCTGAAAGTTTTCATCTGTCGTATTATTTTATTGATGATGTTTCCGTGCGCCCGCTGATTGTTGATTTGCCCGCCGATACTACCATTTGTGCCGGCGACAGCATTTTGTTAAATGCCGCCTCTTCTTTGTGTACTGCTTATTGGATAGCCAACGACGATACTTTGGGAATGAACACCGATTCTGTTTGGGTACTCCCGATGTCGGTATTACTACTTATTATTTTATAGGCAACAATGGCATTTGCGAATTTGCAGATTCTTTTCAGGTACAGGTAATTCCTCAAGTAAATGCGGGCAATGACGTAACTTTGTGTCCCAAGATACTGCGTTTTTGTTCGCCGATGCGCCCGCGTTCTTTCTTTTCAATGGTCGCCCATTACAGGGTTAAATAACGATACTATTCAAAATCCCTATGCTTTTCCGCAACAAACCACCACTTATTTTGTAGAAGTACAATACGCCGAAGCTAATATTTGCGCTAATATTGATACTGTGGCGGTGATAGTGCCTGATGTATTTGCCGATGCAGGGGCAGATACTTATTTTTGCCTCAATAAACCCAACGACAGTATTCAGTTGCAAGCCTCCGGCGGCGATATTTATCATTGGTCGCCCGAAACAGGACTGAGCAACCCCAATATTGCCAATCCTTTGGCAGCACCCGCGCAGCCTACTTCTTATGTGGTAGAAGTGAGTAATAACGATAATAGTTGTTCTTATAAAGATTCGGTTTTTGTAAATGTGTTTTTGTGCGATGATGGCGGACCAGACTGGGTATTGATTGACAGTACAGTTACGCCGATTATTATTTCGGTGGTGGATACTTTGTATGATACTACTAATGTCAATACCGATATTGAAATTATTTTGCCCGATACCGAAGACCCAGACGAGGGCGATTTTGCTACCATCACCGCCTTGGATCCGGCAAATGGCTCGGTGATTGTTATCAACAACAACTTAATCTATACGCCTGACTCAACTTTTGTGGGTATTGATGAGGTGACTGTCATTGCCTGCGACCAAATTATCCCTATTGAATGTGATACTTTACAGATTGTTGTTGTGGTGCTGCCCGACACTAATACGCCGCCTATCATTAGCATAGATGGCGGCAATACGCCGGTTTCGTCGGTACAATTGATTACCAATCCCGACTCAACGGTTTTGGTGTGTTTTAATATTTATGATTTGCAAGATGATGATTTCAACTTTGTACTTACCGATGATCCCACTCAGGGAGAAGTAATCATTACCGAAGACGGCTATTGTATCAGCTACACGGCAAATCCTACCTTCTTGGGTACGGATACGCTCGTCGTCACTTCCTGCGATGAATTGGGCAACTGCAACTCTACGAGTGTGCTCATTAATATAGTGCCTGTTTCTTTTTATCCTTCTGTTGAAAGCGTAGTTGATACCATTTTCCAAGGTACGGCAACCACTACTTGTTTTCAAGTAATAGAGCCTAACGGCGATGATTTCAATACCAATATCTTTGTCGGTCCCGAAAATGGTTTGGTGGCTTTGCTCAACGATACCTGTATTCAATACTTCGCCAATCCCAACTTTGTGGGCAACGACACTATTGTGGTGCAGGTATGCGATGATAATGGCTTTTGTTCTTATGCCGATATTATATATGTGGTAGTGGACGAATTGGTATTGCACGATGATTATGCCGCCACGCCTTTCAATACACCCATACAAACCGCTGTTACCGATAATGACGCTTTTCCTGCCATTGATACCCTTTATATTTCTGTTTCGCCTGTATATGGCGCAGCAGTTATAAACACCGATACCACGCTTACTTATATTCCCAATCCCGATTTTTCGGGAACAGATAGCCTTACTTACACGCTTTGTTCGGGTGGGCTGGGCTGCGAAACAGCACAAGTTTTTATAGATGTAATAGCTCCCATCTTGCCGCCTGTGGCTGTTAATGATACGATTTCTTTATTGGTCAATAGCAACCAAACGGTATTGCCTGTCTTGGTCAATGATACTATTGCAGATGATACAGTTCCTTCTATTTTTATTTTAGATGAGCCTGAAAATGGTACCATGTCGGTATTCACCACTTATCTGCTATATACCCCTGATGCGGATTTTATCGGCAATGATACCATCGTTTATTTATTGTGTATCGAAAACGGCACGCTTTGCGATGTAGCTACTGTTTATATAAGTGTTTCCGACAGCGATGCGCCGCCTTGTACCTTGCATATATCCAATGCTTTTTCGCCTAATAATGACGGCTATAATGATACTTTCATTATTCCGGCTTTACTCACTTGCCCGCAGCAATTCAGCGACAACGAACTCACGATTTATAATCGTTGGGGAAATGTTGTATATCGCAAAAAAAATTACGGAACTGATGCCCTTTGGTGGAATGGTACTTATATGGAAAGTGGAGAGCCTTTGCCTGATGGTACTTATTTTTATTTATTGGATATTAAAGAGCTGAACAAAGATGACGACCCGCGCAGCTCTTTGGAGTTGTTTAGATAACAATGTTTTATAATTTCTGCCAGTAGAGTCCAAGTAGAAAATGTGATAAGGACTATGAAAATAGTCAGAATCTTAGCTGAAAAATATCGGTGCAGGAGAAAGAGGTTCTTCTTAAGACTAAATTTAATCGCAGCTATTTGTAACTACCTATTATGAAAGAGGTCCATTGAATCATACCAGCACTCGTATTTTTATAATGCGAGTGCTTTTTTTATCATTGTTTAGTTAAAAATAAATAGTTTAAAAAAATGTATATTTTATTGTTGTTTTTGTGGTGCTTACGCACAATATATGCAGATATGCCCGTGCCACAAGATACACCGACTTCAAAACATATACGCCCCAAAGGCACCACCCTCCAAACGCGTATTGCGCCGCCTGCGGGTTTTGTACGAGCCCCAAATGATGCCGCCTCTTTCGGCGAGTATCTCCAAAATCTTCCCCTCAAACCACACGGAACGTATGTGTATCATTACAACGGTCGCGTAAAACCCAACAACGGAATTTATGCTGCAGTAGTAGATATGTCGGTGGGCGAAAAAGATCTGCAACAATGCGCCGATGCCATTATGCGCCTGCGTGCCGAATATTTTTACCGCCACAAACAATATGATAAAATCAACTTTCATTTCACCAATGGCTTTTTGGCAGAATATTCCAAATGGCGCGGCGGCTACCGCATTCAAATCAACGGCAACAAAACCAATTGGGTACTCACCGGCTACAACTCCAACGAGCGCAATAAGTTTATGGATTTTATGGAGTTGGTATTTATATATGCCGGCACTTTATCGCTGCAAAAAGAAATGAAACCCGTTGCCGACATCAGCAACTTGCAAATCGGCGATGTGTGGATACAGGGCGGTTCGCCCGGACACGCTGTGCTGGTAGCCGATGTTGCCAAAAACCCTGCAAATGGCGAAACCCTCTTTTTGCTGATACAAAGCTATATGCCCGCACAGGATATTCAAGTGCTTCAAAATCCCAACAATGCCGCCCTCAGCCCTTGGTACAGCTTGCAGCAAATTAAGGAGCAGCTTAAAACACCTGAGTGGACATTTACCAAAAAAGATTTGTATCGCTTCTGACTTTTACCGTTTTTAGCAAAAAAATATAGTTGTTTTATTCATTTTTTTGAATAAAATGCTGTTGATACCGCTATTTCTTTTTAACTTTCCTTTTTCTTTTTATTTTTAATAAAAATCTTTGAAAAACAGAGCCGTTAAAAAGATGATACAACGTTTTTTTTTGTGGATATTGTGCTGTTTCGTTTTGTCTGCAACTGTGCAGGGGCAAATGAGTGATAATTTCAGCGATGAAAATTTTACTGCTAATCCCGCTTGGCAAGGCGATGCAGAAATGTTTACGGTAGTTTCCGGTGAGTTGCGACTCAATGCTGCTGCTGCTGCGGGTACGGCTCAATTAGCGACTACCGCTTTGAATCCGAATGCCGCCGCCGAATGGAATTTTTATGTGCGTTTGGGCTTCGCTCCTTCCGATAATAATTATTGCAAAATATATATCGCCGCCGACAACAGCGATTTTAGTCAGCCACTCAACGGCTACTTTGTGCGCATTGGCGAAAATGGCAGTGCCGATGGCGTAGATTTTTATAAGCAGGAAGGCAGCACCGAAACGCTCCTTATCAGCAGCACCGATGGCATTGCTGCCACTAATCCGGTTTTAGGTGTCAAAATTATCCGCACCGCCGCCGCCGAATGGCAGCTATGGGCTGATGCCGCCGGAGGCACTAATTACCAACTGCAAGGTGCTGCCACCGACAACAGCATTACACAGGCTGATTGGTTGGGAGTGCAGTGTACCTTTACCAGTTCCAATATTCAAAAATTCTTTTTTGATAATTTTTATGCCGGAGCAATTATTATAGATACTACTGCACCGCAAGTGGTGAGTGTCAGTGTTACCGGAAACGGCACTTTGGATATTTTGTTTGATGAAGCCGTACAGGAAACTGCTGCCGAAAATATCGTCAACTATGCAACAAACGGAGGTGTGGGCGCACCCAACAGTGCCGTAGTAGATGGGGGTAATCCGGCTTTGGTGCATTTAACTTTCAATGGCGGTTTTCCGCCGAATGTACCTTTAGAGCTGAGTATCAATAATATAGCCGACAATCAAGGCAATGTGGCGGCAGTTTTTACAGAGCCTTTTAGCTATTTTCAGGCAGCAGTCGCCGAACCGTTTGATGTGCTTATCAACGAAATTTTTGCCGATTACGAAGGCGCACCCGATGTAGAGCCGGTATTACCCGCCGCCGAATTTGTTGAAATATACAACCGTTCCGACAAAGTGTTGGATTTACAAAACTGGACTTTCGGCGATGCTTCGGCGGATAAAACACTGCCCGCTTTTGTGGTGCAGCCGAATGATTATATAATAATATGTGCCGAAGCAGATGCTTCCGCTTTTGCAAGTTTCGGAAAAACACTGGCTTTGGCTTCTTTTCCTTCTTTGAATAATGACGGCGATGTATTGAGCCTTAAAAACCAAAATGGCGAACTCATTCACAGTGTTTCGTACAACAGTTCGTGGTATGGCGATGCCCTGAAAGAAAATGGCGGCTGGACTTTGGAAATGATAGATGCGGACAACCCCTGTGCAGAAGCCTCCAACTGGCGGGCATCGGTAGCTGCCAACGGCGGCACACCGGGCAAAGTAAATTCGGTAAAAGGAACTAATCCTGACACGATTGCTCCCGAATTGGTGCGCGTGGGTATAATTGATAATACCACTTTGCAATTATTATTTGACGAATCTGTGAGTTCAGATGCCGGATTTTCCAATTATACCATCAGCAATAGCATTGTACAGTGGCAGCACTTTCTTCCCCAATTCCAAAACGCTGCTCCTTACATTATCCGAGCCTTTGCAAAACAGCATCATTTATACTATCAATATCAACGGTGGCATTTATGATTGCACGGGCAATGCGCTCACCACTGCGGTGGCACAATTCGCCATTCCGTCACCCATAGAAGCAAATGATGTGGTAATTAATGAAATATTATTTAATCCTGCTACCGGAAATGTAGATTTTGTAGAGCTTTACAATCGTTCCAATAAAGTAATTGACCTCTCATCTTTGTATATCGCCAATGGTGTAATTGTTTTTGAACAACTCGCTATGGACGATGCAGAACTCATCGGCGGCGATTCATATTTATTGTTTCCGCAAGAATATGTAGTGCTCACTACCGACCCCGCTTTGGTAAAACAACAATACAATACACCCAATCCAGACCATTTTATACAAGTGAGTTTGCCTTCTTATAATGATGATGCGGGTATCGTAATTCTCAGCACCAACCAAGGTATTTTTATTGATTGGGTCGCCTACTTTTCATCTTGGCATTATGCACTTTTAGACGACCTCAACGGCGTTTCTTTGGAGCGTATCAGTTCGGAGGCTACCTCTAACAGCCGCAGCAACTGGCACTCGGCGGCATCTTCGGTGGGATACGCCACGCCCGCATATCAAAATTCGCAGAAATTTATCGGCGACCTCAACAACGACGACCGTTTTACGCTTTCCGAAAATGCTTTTTCGCCCGATGGCGACTCTAATAAAGATTATTTACTGCTCAATTATGAAATGCCCGAAGCCGGTTATACTGCCAATATCACCATTTTTGACGCTGCCGGACGCGAAGTGCGCCGTTTGGTACAAAATGATTTGCTGGCAGTCAAGGGTTTTTATCAATGGGACGGCACTTTGAGCAATGGCGAAAAAGCGGGAGTAGGTATGTATGTAGTGGTTTTGGAAACTTTTAATTTAAAAGGCGACTCGGAAACTTTTAAAAAAGCAGTGGCTCTCACAGGAAATTTAGATTGATGAATGTTTATATATCAGGGGTATTTTTTTTCTCAATAAAATACTTTATAAAAAAATAAATATTTATACATTATCAGCAAAAAAATGGCAGATATAAATAACAGATCTGATTTGAAGATGCAATCCGATGATACGCTTATTGCTGCTGTTTGGCATTATCTCCACGAAGTACAAGACCCCGAAATTCCGGTGATAGATGTGGTGGAACTCGGTGTAGTACGCGAAGTATTGTATCATCAAGCCGCCCAACAGTTTGAAATCATCATCACGCCTACTTATTCCGGTTGTCCTGCCACCAAAACCATCGCCGATGATATTGCTGCCAAACTCCGCGAAAAAGGAGTGACAAATTTTATGCTCACCACTGTGCTTTCGCCTGCGTGGACGAGCGACTGGATAAGTGCCGCCGCCCGCGAAAAATTGCGACAATTCGGTATTGCTCCGCCCGAAGCCGCCACCGCCGACATACAACAGCTCAAACCCGAAGCACTGCGCATAGCCTGCCCTCATTGCGGCAGCCGAAACACCACGCTCATATCACCTTTTGGCTCTACGCCCTGCAAGTCGCTGCATCGCTGCCAAACCTGCTTAGAGCCGTTTGATTATTTTAAATGTCATTAATTTGAAGGAGATGATGTGACATTCTCACAAAAGCATTGTCCATATTTTGATATAAAAACACTATTTTTGCAATTCAATATTTAAAAGATATGGAAATAGATTATCGTCCCTGGGGCATGTATGAAGTGCTGTTAGATGCACCCTATTGCAAAGTAAAACGCATAGAAGTATTGTCGGATAAACGCTTAAGCTATCAAATGCACTACAAACGCCAAGAAGCGTGGACAGTGGTGGAGGGCATAGCTCATGTAACGCTCAATGATGAAATTTTTGAGGTAAAAGCCGGCGAAACTATTTTAATTCCACTGCAAGCCAAGCATCGTGTAGCCAATCGTCAAACAGAAAAACTGACTTTTATAGAGGTACAGACGGTTACATATTTCGGCGAAGATGATATTGTTCGTTTTGAAGACGACTTCAACCGCGTATAAATTGCATAGCGGCGGCAGCGATGTGGTCGGGAGCAAGGCTGTTCATACACAGGAAATGTTTTTTCGGGCAACGCTCAAATCCTATTTTGGAGCAGGGGCGGCAGCTTAATGTTTTGTTTTCAATGCAAATGCTTTGTTGCTGTTGCGCTGTCGGCAAATAGGGATACATGCCAAATTCAGGAACGGTATTGCCCCAGATAGAAACGATGGGTTTGCGAAAAGCGGCAGCAATGTGCATCAATCCGGTGTCGTGTGTAATGACGGCGGCGGCTTGTTGCAGCACCGATGCTGATTGGTTGAGTTTCAGCGTGCCGCAGGCATTGATAGCGTGCGGGGTACGCTCTTGAATAAAATTTCCCGCCTCTGCATCTTCAGAGCCGCCCAAGAGCAGCACCGGAAGCGGTAGTTTTTCGCATACTGCCGCCAATTGTAGGGGCGGCAGTTTTTTGGTGGCGTGTTGTCCGCCGATGGCAAAAGCGATAAAAGGTTCTTTTATGCCAAATTGCGCCGCTATATCTATGTGGTCTTTTTCTGCCAAAAAATAATCCAAACCCTCACCATCATTGTAAATATTCCATTGTTGCGTACATTGCAAATATCTATCTACAATATGAACAGCGGGCAGGCGGTTTATTTTAAAATTCACCAACAACCATTTTTCAATATTAAGTTTTGGAAAAGTATAAAAAGGTACGCCTAATTTCCGTGTCAGAAAAGCAGTGCGCAAATTATGGTGCAAATCAATCACGGCATCAAAACGCGCCTGCTGCAAAGTGGCTAGCACTTCGGATATTTTGTGCTGAAAAGTGTGGAGGCGATGAATATAAGGATTATGCTCCAAAACGGCGGTATATTGCGCTTTGGTGAGGTAGTGAATTTCGGCAGTTGGCATTTGGCGATACAAACAACGCAACACAGGCGTAGTAAGCACAATGTCGCCAATAGAACTGAAACGAAGAACGAGGATTTTCAAAATAGGAAGAGATAATATCTTCTTAAATTCTTTTATTTATCCCCCGCGTCCTTCGCGCGGATTGGCTGGCACATTGGGGCGCGGCGCGGCATTGTTTCTGCTGTCGCCGGCAGGTGGGTTAGTGGCAGGGCTTGCACCACCGCCGCGAGGGGCTGCTCCTACACCGGCTTTCGTAACAAATTTCTGTGCCGTAGGCGGGTCTATATTGGCGAGTGTATTGCTGATTTTGGTTTTTAAATTGGCAGCTACACTTTTGTCCGAAAATATGTCTATGATTTCATCATTTTTAATATTATTAAAAACACCCTGCAACATAGAATTGCGGTTTTCAACAAAAGTATTTTCTATCATTGCCAAAGCATCTGCTATATTTTGTCTGCCTTCCTGCACATCGCTGTACATACGGTCTAAACCCTGCCGATGATACATATAATATGCCTGACGAAAATTGCCAAAGCGTGTATTGAGCAGATTTTCTATTAAAAAATAACGATTGCGTTTATTATTGTCGGTGCGACTCCAGCCGCCGTCATTTTTGGAGTAGTTGATAATATCAAAAGCCCGTTCAAAGTGCGGCGTACCGCCTTTGGGTGCAAAGGAATCGTAATCAAACCCCAAAATTACATACGCATAATAAGCACACAATGCCGCCAACTCGGAGGTATAAGCGTTTTTATCAAAATTGATGGGCTGATATTGTGCATAATCAAAAGTCCAGTCGCTGTCTTTGTGTTCAAAAACGGCGGTACTGTAAGCGGCGTTATACACAGGGCGGCTGGACTGAACAGTGGCTTCGGCACCGAATTTAGAGCCTCCTTTTTCTTCAGTGATATTGATGGTAATGCTGCAATCAATGCGCTCTTCGGTCTTAAAAGCATCATTTGTCCATTGCATACTGTTCATAAAATTATTGAGGTCGGCTTCCAGTGTTTTAAAAATGGCAGGGTCGGCAGTACGCACCGCCTGTGTAAGCACCACCACTTTACAATTCAACTCTTGGGCAATACCTGAAAATGTATTGCCCAATACCAACAACAGGGCGGTTGTGAAATATTTTTTCATATTTATATTTTATAATAAAAATAACGAAGAAAAAAGGATTTTTATATAAAAACCTTTTATAAAACTTTACAAAAATATCCTAAAAATTCGGGCAAAGCAATATTTATATCATCAGCACTTCAAAATCTGCCATTTTTTTGGTGCGAATAAAACACATTATTGTTTTTGTCGCATCAATTCGGCACAAGTCGTCAAAATATCCAAAGCGACTTCTTTTTTGCTTTTGAGCGGAAATTCCTGTATGCTGTGGTCATTTAATAAAATAGTGATTTTGTTGGTATCGTGCTGAAAACCCGCCCCACTGTCTTGCATAGAATTGAGTACGATGGCATCGGCATTTTTGCTGTGCAATTTT
Source organism: Sphingobacteriales bacterium (assembly GCA_016711285.1). Classification (NCBI taxonomy): domain Bacteria; kingdom Pseudomonadati; phylum Bacteroidota; class Sphingobacteriia; order Sphingobacteriales; species Sphingobacteriales bacterium. The sequence continues at coordinate 465,136 of JADJTG010000012.1, read as the reverse complement.
TTAAATCCGTTGGCTTGTGCATCGTGCGTTTCCAAAGCAAAGCCCACCAATACCTGATGGGGTTGTTTTTGTTGTCCTAATGTTTTGAGAATATCGGCGGTTTTCACTAATTCTATCACCAAGCCCTCGCCTTCGCCTTTCTTGATTTTGCGTTCGCTGACTTCTTTGGGCGTATAATCGGCAACTGCCGCCGCCATAACAGCGATGTCGCTATCGGGAAATTGTCGGGTGCAAGCCTCCAGCATTTGTGCTGCCGAGTGCACCCGTACTACCTGCACCTGCTCGTGGGTAGGTGCGAGGGCGGTGGGTCCCAGCACCAACAACACCTTTGCACCCTGAGCCGCCGCTGCATCGGCAAGGGCAATGCCCATTTTACCGCTGGAATAATTGCCTATAAAACGCACGGGGTCGAGGTTTTCGTAGGTAGGTCCTGCGGTGATGAGTATTTTTTTTCCGGTAAAAGGAAGCGGTTTTGGTGGAATAAAAAAAACTTCTAATGCTTGCACAATAGTTTCGGGTTCGGCAAGCCTACCCACCCCCTGCAAGCCACTGGCGAGTTCGCCGTTGTCGGGCTGTATCAACTGTACGCCATCTTTTTGCAAGCGGTCAATATTGCGCTGAGTGGAGGGGTGCTGCCACATATCCAAATCCATTGCCGGAGCTGCCAGCACTGCACACCGCGCCGACAAATAAGTTGCCAGCAGAAGATTATCGCAACTGCCTTGCGCCATTTTGGAAAGGGTATTGGCAGAAGCCGGAGCTATCAGCAGCGCATCTGCCCACAATCCCAAATCCACGTGGTTGTTCCACGCGCCGCCTTCGTTGCGTTCAAAGCGGCTATATACTTCATTTTTGGAAAGCGTGGCGAGTGTAAGCGCACTGATAAAGGTTTGTGCGGCATCGGTCATAATTACTTTTACCTGTGCGCCTTTTTTTACCAGCAAACGCACCAACATTGCCGTTTTATAAGCAGCAATGCTTCCGCACACACCTACAATAATTTTTTTATCTTTTAACGCGCTCACAGCCAAAACATTTTTATGCGTTTTCAGGCAGTTTCTCTTCGGTATAGCGGAAGAAAACACGATTTTCGTTATATTCTTTAAATGCTACCAAAGTTGGGTGCGGCAAACGCTCGTAGTGGCGCGATATTTCTATTTGTTCGCGGTTTTCGTGTACTTCTTCAAGGTCGTCGTTGTGGTTGGCAAATTCGCGCAATTTGGCGTGCAACTCTTCTTTAATACCGACACTCACTTGGTTGGCGCGTCTGCCCATAATAGCGATAGCCTCGTACAAGTTGCCCGATTTTTTTTCTATTTCTGCCAGATTGCGTGTTTGCAAAGTAGGGGCAGGAGCCAAAGGTTTCAGTTTTTTATTGTTGCTCATATTTTTTTATCGTTGTTATTATTTGAGTTGTTGTTATTTTGTTTGGCAATACGGTCTAAAGCCAGCAAAGCATCTTGATACATTTTTTCTGCTTCGCGCAAATAGCTGCTTTGGGGAAAATGTTCCAAAAACTCCATATAAGTAGAAGTTGTTTTTTGATAACGTTCTTCTTGTTTGGAAGGGATACTTTTTTCTGCGAGCAGATAATAAGATTTTACGATTAAATACTCAATTTTTTCGCGGCGTTGCGTTTCGGGAAAATCACGCAATAAATTATTGAAAGCATTGATAGCTGCTTTGTAGTCGCGCATTTTGTAATATAAATATGCGCTTTGATAAGACTTGTTTTCTAATTTGGCACGCAACTCGTCCAAAAGCTGATTACATTCGGTGATGCGGCTGCTTTCGGGGTAGGCGTTGGCGAAATTCTGAAAAGCCTCTATCGCTTTGATGGTGTTTTCTTGCTCCAAATTTACATCGGGCGACAATTTATAGTTGCAATAGGCAATCATAAAGCGGGCATCTTCGGCACGCTCGCTGCGGGGATAATTATCTATAAAATTTTTAAAATAAAATGCTGCTAAGATATAATCACCCTGTGCATAATAGCAGTAGGGATAAAAATAGTATAAATCTTCTACATTTTTAGTTCCTTTATACACTCCTATCAACTCTTCAAACAAAGGGACGGCTTTGTTGTAGTCGCCTTTGTTGTAGTATTCTTTGGCTTTTGAAAACTTCAGCTCATAATCTTGACTTTTGAGCAATTTTTGATAGGAACTGCACGAAAACAAGGTAGAAAGTGCCAGGCACAAAAAGGCTATTAAAAAAATCTTTTTACTCATAATCAAACAGGGTGCAAAGATAGATTAATTTTATGGTATGGCGGTGTTTTTGCGCATAAGCATCTTTATAAAAACCGCTTTAAACGTGCTTTTTATATTTTTTTAGCACATTTTTGTCTGAAAATAAATTTTCAACAACGCAAACCGCATCTACTTTATTATAAATTCTTGCTTTTTTTGATTAATTTAAGCAGCCTTTGAGCATTTCTAAGGTGATTAAATAGGTGGGTTTTACACCATCTAATCCCAAACTGCCCGAAGCCAAGGTGCTGCCGGTTTCGAGCGGATTATCTGAAGCGTAGTAAGCATAGCGCAATTTTACATCGCTGCGAATATTGTGGCGTATTTTGGCTGCTACCTGTATGGCTTTTTGATAATGAGCTCCTTCCATTTCCAAGCCTATCGCCTGCCACGATGATTTGATAAAATAGGTAAGAATATCTTTATTTTGTAAAGAAGTTCCCAGCACACTGATCATATTGCCCTGATACACTCCCAAGCCGCTGTCTTTGAAATGCTCTTTGGTGAGTTCATTTTCGAATGGATAATTATCGGTAGTACCTTCAAAAATATGTGCGGTGGGTATCATAATATCTCCTTTACCGCCTTCGAGAATACCCGCTTTGCCCATAATATTTACGGAGGCTACATTGAGGTATTGTTTTTCTTCGCCCACCCAATAGGGTTTGAGCAGTTCGTCCATAGTCTCGTAGGCTTGCTCTCCGAAGGCATAATCCATTACCACAATTACGGGCAATTCTTCTTTGTTTTTGTCTTTCTTTTTCCACATCAGTTCATCGGGCAGGTTTTTGGCATCTAAAAGAGCCGTATCAAAAATTTGTACGCCGATATTTGTTCCGCTGGTATCGCTGAGTTGTATCATACCGTGTTTGAGGGCATATTCTTCTACGTTGTTGCGGAGTTCGCTGCTGCTGTCCATACTCAATATTTCAGCAAATTTTTCTAAATTATCGTATTTTAATTTATTTGCTAAGGCGGGTTTTGCATAGAAGCAGTTCATCACACTGTGCAAATTGGCACTGATAATATGAAGCGGGCGCTGAAAAAGCTGGCGGTCGTAGAGGGCTTTTTTGATGTTGTTTGCCCATTGCTCACCATATACGTGGTGTCCTAAATTTTCGCGCAGGGCAGACGAAAAAGAGATTTCGCGGTCGTTTTGATGAAAAAATTCGTCCATACTCAATTTTCCTAACCAATAGGTTATTTCAAAAAGGCTGTTTACTTCCGGCGACTTCGAAAAGCGGCTGTAGGCGCGTACAATTTCGCTGAATGTACGCCCCAAAATGGTATTGAGATAAGTGAAGCCTACTTCTGTATTAATTTCTTTGCCGTTGGACAGGTCATTGACCATATTTTCGAGCATCAGCCACGCTTTATTTTTTCGTCCTTTGGAGTCGATACTGTTGCGGCGTATCTTTTCGGCTTCTATGTACATAAATGTAAGGTGCGTGAGAATATCGTAAATATCGCTGCCGCCGCGTGTCATTTCAATAAACATTTGTTCTTCATCAACCCGATAGCAGTTGCGTTTGCGGCGCGGCGGAATGTGGGTTTCAAAGTGCGCACTTTCGTAGCCCTCGCGCGAGATGAGTTTGATGTAGCGGCACTGTTCAATTCCTTGTGGGAGGCGTTGAAAAATATAGAGCAGCCCGTCCAATTCTACCTTTTCAGGGTCGGCGATTGTGCCGTAAATTTCGGGTTTGAGGGATAGCAAAGCGGCAATCATGGATTCGCCCGAAATGCCGAGCGGCTTATAACTACCTCTGAAAAACAAGTGTCGCATCGACACATACAATTTTTGAATGGCAGCACGAGAAATCTGTGCTTGTGTGAGTCGTTGATATGGTATTGACATATATTGAATATTTTTTAAAAAGTAAACATAAAACACAGGCAGAAAACAATGCCACAAAATGAGTGCCTTATGATATAAAGATGTTTCAAAGATAAGGTTTAGAACAATATACAGTTATTTTTAGCTGTATTTCTATTTTTGTATTTATAAAGTATTAGGAAGTATTTAATGATTTTATAATGCTTTAAATGAAAAAATGGTTTAATTTTTGATGTATATTATTGTATTTTGAATAAAACACACGGGGTTTATTATATAAAATAAAACATATATGCTTTATTTAAATGTAAATATTTTTTATATAAAAATCTTAATCAACAGCATTTTATAAAACAAAAAATAAAATATATACAAAAAAACAACGTAACAACAAATTTCCTTTGTATGGCTGTGTTGCTGACGTATAAAATGTATCCTGTGTTGATTATTATACAATTCTTTATTTTTGATAGAGTTGTATCGCTTATATAATATCCAGAAAAGAGGCGGGTTTAAATATATTTTTCATTATTTTGATTTGTGTAGATGCAGGGATTTTATATTTGCCGAGATATAGCAAGTTGTATGATATATCAAGATTTTAAGATTGTGTACATCAAACTTGCAGCTACACTGACAAAAAACACATTGTCTTATTCAAAATATCGTGAACTGAAATATTTAACAAATTTTGCTATTGGTATGAAACAATTACATTTAAAGAGAATTTACTTTATACTATTGTATGTGTTTTTCGGAATGGATACTTTCCATATACAGGCACAGCAAACATTTAATTGGGTGCGTACTAATCCGGGTGGTGGAGGTGCTTTTAACGTAATAGAAGCCGGTTCCGGTGGTACTATTTTGGTCGGGAGCGATTTGAGCGGTGTGTATAAAAGTACCGACAATGGAAATTCTTTTATTCCTTTGGGCGAACAACACGGACTCACAATGGCGCATATTGGCGGTATTGGTTTTGACCCCGACAATGATAACATTTTTTTTGTAGGTACGGTAAGCGGACTATACAAAACCTCAGACGGCGGCACTACCTTTAGTAAAGTCATCAGCACCGGATATATCAGCGATATTTGGGTGTCAGAAACTTCTTCCAATATTGTGTATGCAGCCTGGCACGCAAGTTATACCACTACCGATGCCCAAATTTATAAAAGCACTGACGGCGGCACTACTTTTTCTAAAGTCAGTAACTTACCCACAAATGCCAACCTTCGCATTATTAAATTCATTGGCGACCCTCAAAACAGCAATACTTTTTATTTTATCAGCGGAAAAAGCAGAAATGCCTGTGGTGTGGCAAAATTATATAAAACCACCGATGGCGGGGTAAGTTTTAGCGACATTACTGTTGCTAATGTGCAAGTATTAGATGCCGACATAGACCCGCTCAATACTTCTATTTTGTATTTGAGCACCTACAACGGCACTTGCGATTATACCAACCTTTTAGGCTCTTTTTATAAAAGCACCGATGGCGGCGCAACGTGGAATTTACAATCCAACCGAACCGGAGCTATTTTTGTAAAAAAGGACAATCCTGCCATTATCCGAAGAATAGACCCGCGCCTGACCAACAGCTGGACTCCCGAAGCCGGCACTTGGGAAAGCACTGACGGCGGTGTTTCTTGGTCACATACGGGCATTATTGCCGCCCGTACAGCCAACACTACCTGGGATACCGGTTATTTAAAAGATGTCAATGGAGTTTCTTCAGGGTTAGATGTACTATGGGGCTACTCTATTGGTTTTGAAGGATTTATTAAAGCTATGGGTACAGATATGTCTAATCCCGACGTTATTCTGTGGGCAGATACGCAATATGCTTTTCGTTCAGATGACGGCGGAGTATCATTTAATAATTTATTTACTAAAAAATTGGCAAATAATAACTGGCAATCTACCGGATTGGATAATATCAATATTGTAGATGTTGAAATCAATAAAGGGGATAATAACATTATATATGCCGGCTATTTTGATATAGGTTTTTGGCGCAGTTTAGATGGTGGTATCAGTTGGCAATCCGGCAATGCCGCCGACTACACAGGCGGTTGGAACGGCTACGGCGGCAATGTTGCGAGCATCGTTTCTGACCCTCAAAGAACCAATGTCGTATGGACTACGATGTCGGAGCATCAAATGGGGGAGTCGCCCACCTATTTACTCCGAAGCAATAATTTTGGCGAAAAAAGCAGTTGGATATTATCTAATTCAGGATTGCCCACTCAAGAAGTAATGGGGCTTTCTTTGGACGAAAATAGTTTGAGTTCCAACAGAACGCTTTATGTTACAGCACAGGGTAAAGTATATAAAAGCAGCAATGACGGCACTTCGTGGCAACTCTTGAACAGTGGCTTGCCTGCTAATGGAATGAGATTTACGGCAGTTGATAAGTTCAATGGAAATATTGTATATGCCGGCGGTGGCAACGGCTTATATGCTTCGCTTGATGCCGGAACTACTTGGTCTGCCATCGGCAATACAGAAATAAATACGGGCGGCTCTGTAAGTTTCTGGCCTCAAACCAACGGACAAGGTGTATTTGATATTGTACCAGACCCACTCACTACGGGTGTGGTATATGTTACGGTATATGGTAACAACAAAGGATTATACAGGGGTACTTTATCGGGCAGCACCTGGACTTGGGAAAAACTCTATACAGATAATTTTATGCGCAAAGTAGCTATAAATCCTTCCAACCCACAACAAATAGCAGCTACTTCTTCATCTGCATTTACAGACGGTTGGTATCATCCGGCATCTAAAGGCATCATTTACTCTACAGATGGGTTTGCTACTTCGAGCATCGTAGATGAATTAGAGTGGCCCTTCGGTATGACCGCTGATATGACAGCAACAGAAATTTTTATCGGCAGTCCGGGTACAGGCATTCATAAAGCGGCACTTGCACTTTCGCCGCCCTGCCCAACAAACCGCTGTTTTAAAATTACAGCAACAAAAAGCAATTAATCTATACAAATATTTTTTTCGATGCCCCTGCAAATTATCTTGTATGGTGTGGGGACTTGTTGATTTCAAAATATTGCTTCTTTTGTAGTATTAAAATTTTTTATACTAATAATCCAAGTTGTAAGTCTGTAAAATAAAGAGTGTCAATTTCTTATAACTTTCTGATCATCAATACCAAAATTTGGCTTTGGAACAGTTTAATTTACACACCGCTCATAGGGCGTTTTAAATGATCGGGTAATGTAGCGTTCAAATTATCGCCATTAATACCACCTCCGTTTGCATTACTTTGCCCCAATAATATATACACCGACTTATAATTATGCTGGCTAATCAGATTATAGCCTATCGGGGCTAAATCAGCTAAAATGTCATATAAATTGCTCTTAGTACTATGTGAAATATTGTTTTTACGCATCAAATCCAAAATCTGAACTTTAGAATATGACAACATAACATCAAGCATTTTTTTCAATATTTGATTTTAGCAAAAGATAAAAAATTAAACGTATATCATTTATAACAAATATTTGCATTATTTCACCCAAATATACATAAGAAACCAATAGCGTTATTTTTTAAAAAAAATAACGCTATTGGTAAAAGATAAGAAATATCTTATTTTCTAAAATCGTGCTTTTATAACTTACAGTTCAGTTTTTTTTAAATCTTTCCTTCTCCTGTAAATTCTTCTAAGTAGTCGGCAACACGACGGAGAAACGAACCGCCCAACGCACCGTCCACAATGCGGTGGTCGTAAGAAAGCGACAAAAACATTTTTTGACGAATGGCAATTACATCACCGTATTTGGTTTCGAGAACAGCCGGCATTTTGCGCACCGCACCTACTGCCAAAATCGCCACTTGCGGCTGATTGATAATCGGCGTACCCATTATATTGCCAAAAGTACCCACATTGCTCAATGTAAAAGTGCCGTCCTGAATATCCGAAGGTGTGAGTTTGTTGTTGCGGGCTTTTTCCACCATCTCATTTAAAGCCTTTGCCAAACCCACCAGATTGTAGCGGTCGGCATTGCGCAGCACCGGCACAATTAAGTTGCCGCTCGGCAAAGCGGTTGCAATACCGATATTAATATCTTTTTTCTGAATAATATTGTAGCCGTCCACCGAACTGTTGATACGCGGAAAATCTTTGATGGCGCGTATTACTGCTTCTACAAAAATCGGCGTAAAAGTAAGGTTGGTATTTTCTCGTTTCCAAAATTCATTTTTCACTTTTTGCCGCCAGTTTACGATTTCCGTCACATCGGCTTCTACAAAACTCGTCACATGCGGCGAAGTGTGCTTACTCATCACCATGTGATCAGCGATGAGGCGGCGCATACGATCCATTTCTATAATTTCCACATTACCACCGGATATAGCAGAAGGCGCGGCAGGGGCAGTTTTGGGCGTTGGTGGAGCAACAACGGGAGTAGCAGCTATCGGCTCGGCAACAACAGGAACTGCGCTGCGCTGCGCTACATAATCCAAAATATCTTTTTTGGTGACACGATTATCCTTGCCGCTACCGGCGATATTTTCTAATTCAGCCATTCCTATTCCTTCTTCGCGGGCAATGTTGAGCACCAAAGGCGAATAAAAACGATTAGCAGTAGTATTGTTAGGAGCAAGAGGGGGAGTTGTCGGAGCGGCGGCAGCGATTGGAGTAGCAGGTGCGGCAACGGGGGCATTTACAGAAGGTGGAGCAACGGGAGCAACAGCAGGAGCAGCAGCACTGCTGCCTACGGCTATCAAAGCAATTACTTTATCTACCTCAACCACGGCACCTTCAGGATATTTAATTTCTTGTAGCACACCGGCAACAGGTGAAGGCACTTCGCTATCCACCTTATCGGTGGCAATTTCCAATATTGTTTCGTCTTGTTTGATACTGTCGCCCACCTTTTTTGTCCACTTTAAAATAGTGGCTTCCATAATGCTTTCGCCCATTTTAGGCATTACCAATTCAACTGCGCTCATAAAATGATATTTTTTGTATGGTTTGTTTGAAATTGACAAATATTTACCTGCAAATATAATGAACTTGTCGTAACATTACCATTCAATATTTAGCATAAGCTCTTATGTGTTTTATAAATAATTTAAATTTATAATTTATATTCTATTTTTATACAATAACCTTCGCAAGTATTATCCTTATCATGAAAAACAACCCTTACAATTTTTTTATTGTATTTACGGCTCTTTGTTTTTTATTGCCCTTGTGTGCCAATTCACAAATTGTAATCAATGAAGGAAGCAACAAAAACTACAGCCACTTAAGCGATGAATATCAGCAATATCCCGATTGGATAGAATTGTACAATATCGGCAACGAAGCTATTAATTTAGGCGGTTACGCACTCACTGACGATGATGAAGAACCGACCAAATGGATATTGCCCGATATAATATTACAGCCGAATGAATACAAAATTATTTTTTGCAGCGGTAAAAACCACTACGAAAGCCCGCCTTTTTCGGAAGTAGTGCATCAAGAAAATTTTTTGCCCGCACTTGGTTGGAATAACCACATTTTAAATACTCCTTTTTATTGGGACGGCACTTCTAATTTGATCATTAATACTTGCTCGTATGCCGAAGGTTATGTTTCCAATGCGGTATTCAATCAAAGTGCCACACCTTTTTATTCCACGATGTATTCTTTTGCAGATGGAAGTCCGGGTATCTGCTACACCCAAAATGGCGGTGTTGCAAAGTTGCGCCCCAACATACGCATCAATGACATTGTAATTGGCGAAGGCACAGAAAACAACAGCACCTCCACATATCCTGCTCCCTATGGCAATTGGTATTGGGCGGCGCATCATCAGTTGCTGGTGTTGGCAGAAGAACTCACCGCCGCCGGTATGAGTGCCGGGTATATTGATTCTTTGGCTTTTGATATTGTTTATACCGACCCCATTGAATATCAATGGTTTGATGTGAGTATGCTGCAAACTCAACAAGCCTCTTTTTCTGAGAATTATTTTTTTTCATTAGACGGACACACCCTGCACAGCAACTTTAAAATTGACAGCAAAGGAGAAAAAATTTACTTGTTTTCTCCCGAACAAACTTTGGTAAGTGTATTAGATGTAGAAGCAGAACAGTACGACATCAGCACAGGGCTTGTGCCGGACGGCAGCGACAGCACCACACTTTTGCAACCGCCCACCCCCGGAGCTTCCAACAACACAGCTTCAAGGTATGAAGCCTATGCACTGCCGCCCACTTTATCTAAAACGGCAGGTTTTTATGACGACACTTTTTGGATAAAATTATATCCGGCGCAGGAAGAACCCGATGCTCAAATTTATTACACTTTGAACGGCAGTTATCCCACTCCCGAAAATGCCATTTTGTACAACGGCGAATCTATTCACATTTATCAATCTTGCGTGTTGCGGGCGCGAAGTTTTGTAAGCGAAAAATTGCCAAGCCACGAAGCAGCAGCCTCTTATCTAATCAATGTGAGCCATACGACACCGATTTTGTCGGTGGCTACCGACCACAGCAATTTGTATGGCGAAAAAGGAATTTTTGATTTTTATGATATGGATTGGCTGCGGGCAGCTTATGTAGAATATTTTGACAACAGCAATACGCCTATCTTCTCACAAGCGGCAGGTATAAAAGTAGATGGCGGTGCAGGAGGTAGTCGTGCGCAACCGCAACATTCGTTTCGTGTGGAGTTGGCAAATGGTGTAGTAGGCGGCGACAAAGTGGAATATCCTCTCATTCCGAATCGCCCCAATCGCAGCACTTACAGCGACTTATATTTTCGCAACGGCAGCAACCAATATTTATTGTTGCCTCACAAAGATGCCGCCCAAACAGAAATGATGGCAAACAGCACTCACAACTATTATTCGGCGTGGCGACCAGTTTCAATATATATCAACGGTCAATATTTCGGATTATACGAATTGCGCGAAAAATTTAACGAAGAGATGTTTAAAACCTTGGAAGATGCCAAAGGCAGCGAAATTGATATTTTATCGTTGAGTTTTTATAATGGCGGCGTGTTGCGTGCCGTAAGCGGCTCTACCGAAGATTTTTGGAACGATTATGAAGAATTTTTGAGCCTCAATACCGCTGATACTGCCTATTGGGAGCAAGCAGACCCTTATTTTGACTTACAATATTACACTGATTACATCATTGCGGAATCGTGGATAGGCAACATAGACTGGCCTCAAAACAACATCAAATTATACCGCTCCGACCAAAGCGATTATCGCTGGCGTTTTTGTTTGATAGACTTAGAATTATCGTTGCAACCCAATGGCTGGACAGACTGCAACAGCGATATGGTACGCTATCTACTCGACCAGTCGCCTGATAATCCATATATCAATATCTGGAAACGAAGCATTGAAAACGAGACCTATCGTCACTATTTTATCAACCGCTATGCAGATATAATGAATACGGTTTACACTGCCGAACGACTACAAACCGTAGAAAACAGTATGTTTGAGCAAACATTGCTTGAAATGCCGAATGAATTTCAGCGTTGGGGAGAAGGACCCTTGAACCTATATTCACAAATGAGCAATTATTACAATAATCATTTACTGTTTCAGCAGGAACTGGCTTGCCGCAGCGAACAAGTGAGAAACCACATTCAGAGCAATTTTGAGTTGCCGCGCCAAGTGCCGCTTACTTTAAATGTGATACCCGAAGGAGCAGGCAGTATTAAAATCAGTACCTTGCAGCCCTCTGAATATCCCTGGCAGGGTATTTATTTTGATGGGGTGCCGATAAAGATAGAAGCGGTTGCCAAGGAAGGATATTTTTTCAAAGAATGGCTATATAACGACATATTAGCCACACTTTCGGATTCGGTGTTCTATGGCAATCTCACTGCCGATTCATTGAACTTTACCGCAGTTTTTGATTTGATAATGGGTGATGATACCGCACAACAGCAGCTTGTTCATCACAATAACAACGATATTTCCATATATCCTTCCATTGCGAGTGAGCAAATCGTGCTGGCAACAAAGGAAGCGTTTCCACCTCATATTCCGTATCACATCATCAACACGCAAGGCGAAGTAGTTTATACCAATTACTTGCGCAATGGGTACAATTCTATTGATATACGCGCTTTGCCCACAGGTATTTATGCCATTCAACTGCAAGCTACTGCCGATTTTATGCCCTCTGATACCTCATTGCGTTTTGTGAAGCAGTAAATATTCTTAAAATAACGCTACCTTGCTTAAAAATATCATTATATTTGTAAGATAAAATAACAACATAGTTTTTCATTTATCTGACATTGTTATGAAATTCTCAAAATATATTCAAAGCGGCGCATTGGCTGCGGTACTCTTTGCACTTGTTTCCTGCGAGCCAGAAATTGACCTCAACTCGGCTACTTCGGGCGGAGTGGATTTTTCTAAATATGTAGCTTTGGGCGACAGCTACGCCGCCGGATTTTCTGATGGAGCGGTTTTTTTGGAAGCTCAGGAAAATTCTTATCCCGCCATTATTGCCCGCCAACTCAAAATGGTGGGCTTAAGTGGTGAATTTAAACAACCGCTAATGCCCGCCGGCAACGGTTTGTCATCAAATCCTGATTTCGGAAAACAACAATTAGCATTAATAGACGGCTCTTTGCTCCCGTCATTTTTGCCAGTGGGCGACAACGTCAATCAATCGGTGGCATTGCAAGGACCTTTCCAAAATTTAGGTGTTCCGGGTGCTCGTTCTTTTCATTTGTCATTACCGCAATATGGTGTGCTCAATCCTTTCTACCAGCGTTTTTGTTCCAATCCGGGTGCAGTGAGTATTTTAGACGAAGCCAAAGCCCAGCAGCCCACCTTCTTTTCTATGTGGATTGGCGGAAATGACGTGTTAGGCTATGCTTTGGACGGCGGAGCCGACACACCGGGAAGTGAAATCACCACACCCGAAATTTTTGAAACCTCCGTGCGGCAGGTAATAGATGGTTTGCGCAGCACCAATGCCAACGTAAAAGGCGTAATCGGCAATATTCCCGACTTGAGCGTTGCCCCTTATTTCAATTTTATACAATCGCAAGTAGCCGGTACTGCCATTACCGCCGACCAAGCTGATTTGCTCAATGGATATTACGGTTTATTAACATTTAATCTGGGATTGAGCGAAGCACAAATCAATGAACTCAAAGGAAAAGGGTATTATCCGATATTTGCAGAAGGCACGGGCAACAAAATAGTCATTAAAGTACCTGTTACCGAAGATAATCCTTTGGGATTCAGAACCTTAAAATCCAATGAAAAAGTATTGTTATCGGCAGCCGCAGAGGGGCAATTTACCACAGAGTTGGCATTTTTGCCAAAAGATGATAAATATGTTTTGGACAGCGATGAGTTGCAAGCCATTGAAACAGCGCGTGTAGCTTATAATGCTATTTTGGAAGATGTAACCGCCGACTACGACCTTGCTTTTGCCGATATAGAAACATTTGTAGAGCCTTTTTTAGACGGAGAAACCATTGACGGCGTAAATTACAGCCCTACTTTTGTTCAAGGCAATTTATTCAGCTTAGACGGTATTCACCTCACACAGCGCGGCTATGCTTTTTTTGCCAATGAATACATCAAAGCCATCAATCAGCATTACAACAGCAATATTCCAGCAGCCGATTACAGCCAGTTGCCCACGGTATATTTTCCAAAATAACAAATAAAAAAAGGAGGTAGAGCAACTTCTGCCGATGCAGCAATACATTATTAATTAAATTTATTTTTTAAAAAAACAAAAAAACGCCACTTTTTGTGTTTTTGATATTTTGCAAATACCAAAAACAATTTAATTGATAGTGTATTTAATTTGTTTAAATCCAATATGTTTCTATATAAAAGAACAGTGATTATTTTTCGTTCACTCGGCTGCTGGTTGGTGTGGGGTGCAATGGCTGTAACAGGCGTAAAAGCACAGCAGAGCAGCCACGAAATGAATTTGTTTTTTGAAGATTATAAAAAGAATTTTTTAGATACTTATTGGTTTTTGAATCCGCAGGCTGCTTCGGAGCAGGGAATGACGGCTTACGATACCACTTTGTATATGCCCACTGTGCAGCAGTTGCAACAAAGTGCCAATTACTATAAATCTATTGCAGAAGATTTACATACTTTTCGCCCCGAACAGTTGCCGACGGCTTTGCGTATAGATTATCAAGAGATGGAAAATGCCCTGAACAAGCAGCTTTTTTATATAGAAACTTTAAAAGAACAGGAATGGAATCCTGATTATTACAACCCCACGGAGGCATTTACGGTTATTTTAAACAGCAATGCTCCCGATGATGAAAAGTTGTATAAAATCAATCATAAAATAGAGAAATTGACGGAGTATTTCAAAATACCGCGCGAAAATATCAAAACGCCGACTTTGGTACACGCACAGTGGGCAAATACACGCACCGAAGCACTGAAAAGTGTTTTTTACCACGATATACCCAATCTGCTCGAACGCTACCGCCAAGCCGGAGGGCAGGTTTTTTTTCGTGTGGATATTCCGGCTTTTGAGAAGCGTCTGGAAAAAGCACAACTTGCCGTTCAGAGTTTTATGCTGTATTTAAAAAACGATGCGCTGCCGCGTGCCGAACTCACCCCTTTTCCGAAAAGTTTTCGCTTGGGCGAACAACTGTATAAAGAAAAATTTGCCCTTGAACTCAATACACGCTATACACCCGAAGAACTATATTCCCGTGCTTTGGGTGAGAAAGATGCCATTCATCAAAGAGTAATAGGGCTAACGGCGCAACTGTGGGCAAAATACTTTCCCGACACCGTATTAGAATACACTTTAGCCCACAGCCGCCAATTATTGGATATATTGGCACAACAACACAGCAGCCCTGCCCAACTTGCTGCCGACCTCCAACAGAATATCACCCAACTGCAAAATTTCACACAACAACACAATCTGTTCAATATCGGCAAAACAGCACAACCCGTAGAAATACGCCCTATGCCCGCCTCGCTGTACCCAATGGCAGATTTGGCTTTTTTGTGGCGGTCGGGAGTTTATAGCCCGCAAGCAGAAGCCTTTTATTATGTGAAGCCCTTGCAGGAAATGCCCGCCGCCGAAAATATCTTGCGCAACTATAATCATTTTGCCATACAACTGCTCAATATACACGAAACCATACCCGGTTACTACACAAAAAATTTGTATGAACAGGAGCATAAAGATTTGATAAATCAGGTATTTGCAAGCCCGACCACCCATCAGGGCTGGGCAAACTATGCGGAGCGTATGATGCTCGAAGAAGGCTACGGAAATCAGTCTCCTGAACTGTGGCTCAATTATTACAAACGCAACTTAGGTATAGTATGCAATGCTTTGATGGATTATGGCGTGCATGTATTGGATTGGAATGAAGAAGAGGCGATCATGTTGCTCACGCAAGAGGCATTTCAGGACGAGGCGCAAGCCCGCCGACAATGGCAGCAAACACAACACAATGCCGTACAACTCGCCACCGCCTATGCCGGATTAAGCGAAATTTACGAATTGCGCGAGGAGATAAAAAGCATTTTAGGGGCAGATTTTAAGTTAAAAGATTTTCACGAACAATTTTTGGGTTATGGCAGTTTGCCGGTCAAAAATATCCGCGAGTTAATGCTCAATGGTGAATAAGAAAAACATCTTTACAGAAAAACCTGTTTTTGCTCAAATAGTTTTGGGTTTGGGCTTTTTATAAACAGGTACGGTAGAGCAAGGTTCGCCGTACATCAAAGAAGCCACATAAGGTTTGAGCAAATGAGTAATAGCTAAATAAGCAGCAGGCGACATTTTTTTTGCACCACAACCCTTTATCACGACTTTTTTATCCATCCATATTTCCAAATTCATCGCCTGCATCGCTTCAAGCAACAAAGCTGTCTCCACCTGTGCCTCATCGCCATAATGTACGCTTTTAGCAATATCCTGCGTATATGCCGCCACCAGCATATATGCCCACAAAGGAAGCAAAGCATCAACACTACAATGCACCGCCACATGAGTATTGGCATATTGTTGCCAATTATGAGCTTTGAGAGCATCGCGGAATTCCTGCTCCCGCAATACCAAACCTTTGAACAAAAAATCCTTCAAATCAATGACCGCAACGGGTAATCGGGGTAAAAAATCTTCTAAATTGAGCGTGATAATACCGCTCTGCGCCACACGATTGACAATAGGTTGCGCTTCGTTGTTGCTGGAAATAGGAGATGACATAGACAAAATGAATATTTTTTGTTTTCGGTTTGCTTTAAAATTCCTTGAGTTGAAGCATACTTTCGCCCCCGTTAGCCGGACAAATTGTTTATTTTATTTCTTGTTATCCAAGTCCGAAAGTTTGCCGTGTTATAAACAAATATTACTTCTTAATGTTTTGTGCTGAGATTATATCTTTTAGCTTTTGAAATATCCGCTCCTTGTCTATTTCTTCGAGATGGCTACGAAAATCGCCGCCTCTATTATCCCTAAGCAAACCATCAAGTCCCTGCGATTTCCACCTATTTATCGAACGCAGAGAAACTCCCGACTTGATGGCGAGAATATGATTGTGGTGGATACCGCTTTGGATATTCATCAACATCTTTATTGTTGAAATACTGTTCCTTTTGGCTTTTTTATGCAGCTGTTTTAGGTACTCTGCTGACTCTTTTATGATAAGTTCTATGGGTAATGACAGATGATTACTTTACTATAAAAACTGTGTCAAATAGATGTCTTAATGGTATTATTTAGTTAATTTTCAGTATTTTTGTTGAGAAATATTGTTGATTAGATTTAATCTTTACATAATAATTACCTGCTGTCATACCTTTTAAGGACAAGTTAGCAGTTTTTTCATTACTAGTAGTTGAATATACTACACGCCCAATTGAATTATATATAGTCAATTCATCCATCTGGTTGTGGTCATTCAATTGAACAGTAAATTCCTCAAAAGTTGGATTTGGAGAAACGGTAATATTATTACTCGCCTCAATGGTTTCAATACCTGTTGTTGAATTATTTATAATAAACTGTCCCATCATGCCATTATCTTCATGACTTAGAATATGGCAATGGTACATATATGGCATCGTTGGGTCTGCAAAGTCTTCGTATTTTATTATCAAACTAACACTACCGTTCATTGGCGGGACAGTAACAACATCTTTTCTTCCCTGCAAATTAACGGGAGGGCTTGCTCCATCTACGCTAAGTACATAAAACGAATTGCCATGAATATGAAAAGGGTGCGGCATCATAGATTGATTGGTAATATTCCAAATTTCCACATTATCTTTTTGTGTAGTGAAGTTAATCGTGTTTTCGTTGTATTTCACACCATTCATCAAAAAATTGGTCATACTCATCATGGGGCTGGCAGTAATAGCAATAGTACGAGTAGAGGCACCCACTTGTGACCAGGGGGTATTATTTACCAGAGCAGGAGGAATAGTCGTAATTGGGTTTGGTGTTTGTGCAACAACGTTTATTTTTAATAAATTGAAATTTGTATTATCCAATGGACCGAGTTGCATCATTCCCATCATGTCAGGCGGACCACCCGGATAGCCAGCAGGAAGTTGTGTGCCAAATTGTTTGATATAGAAACTACTACCTTCCTGCCCCGAAAAATCCACTAAAATTTCGGCTCTTTCGCCCGAACCTAACATTAAACGGTTCATAGTTAATGGAGCATTCAACAAACCTGCATCTGAGCCAATCTGCTGAAAATTGCGGTTGTCATCAAAACCAAACATAAAAAAGCGGTGGCTTGAGGCGTTAAGCAGACGTAATCGAACAACTTGGGCTGGCACTTCTAAATACGGTTGAATTTTGCCGTTCACAAAAATTTCATTATCCAATTCGTCATCCATTACAATTTGTTTGGTTGTGGCATCAACAGTCAAAAACTGAAACACCAATGGGAAATCATCAATACCATAAGTGCGGGGCAGTGAAAGAGCCGCTTCTTGAGCATCTTGTACGATAATCATACCTGCTGCTCCTTTGACTACCTGCTTCATTGTTTTACCATGTAGATGCGGATGATACCAATAGGTTGAGGCTTTGTCCATTACTGTAAATGAAGGTGACCAAGTTGCCCCATCCATAATGAGGTTGTGTGGGCCTCCATCGTTAGCAGGGCTAACGTGCAGCCCATGCCAATGTGTAGTGGTTGTGTCCCCCAGCATATTCATCACATCAATCGTGACATTTTGCCCACTTTGCAATACAAGTGTCGGTCCAAGATGGCTGCCATTGTAACCTATTGTACTGGTATTGAAACCTGAGTAAAACGATTTAGTGCCATTTTGCAGCATCAAACTGATATTGCCACCCGATACAGTTGGTGGCACGTATAAAGGACTTGTGAATTGCGCTTGTGTTGATATAGCCCCAAACATAAGTGCTACTGATAAAAATAAATGCTTCATTTTATTTAAAAATTGGATACTCATTAAGAATGTATACTGGTGATTTTTGCAAAAAGTTGTCATATTGACAACTCAAAAGGGCAAAACCAACTTAAATTAGTATGTCTGAAATACTGGTTCAAGTGGTTTGAACTCATTGTGAGGATACAAATGTAAAAAAAAATGGCAAAAAAGCCAATGGTACTCAAAATTTCTATTGTTATGGGTGCAGAAAACAATTACAATTTGCCTACAAATACAAAGGAGCAGATCCCCGTATTAAACGGCAGGTTCGCTGTATGACCTTCAATGGCAGTGGTATCAGAGATATTCAAAGGGTCTGTGGAATAAGCATCGCGGGCATCTTATTGATTTTGCGCAAGTGGTTCAGACAAATAGAAGAGCCTATTGTTCAAGGGCATTTTAAGAAAGTCCAAATTGATGAAATGTGGACTTTTGTCAAACATCGCAAACAAGGCAAACGCTGGCTTTGGTATGCTTATGACGCAGATTCTGGTCAAATTTTAGCTTTTTACATCGGAAAACGCAATAATTCGGCTTGCAAAGCTCTGATGAGAAAACTCGCTCATTTACAAATTGATTCCTACCGAACCGATGATTGGAAGTCTTATAAAAAGTACATTGCTCCTCAAAAGCATATTATCGCAAAGGCTAAAACTACCCATATTGAAAGGCGCAACCGAGATTTCAGAACACATTTAAAAAGGCTCTGCCGCCAAACCGTTTGCTTTTCTAAGAAAGATGATATGCGCTACGGTATCATTAAAACTTATATTTTTCTTAGAAACAAGTTCCGTACCCCTCTAAATATTCAGCATACATTTTAAATCACTACCTAATCTATAATAAAAACTGTACCCAATAGATGTTTTAATGGTATAATAATAACGATGATGTTCAATAAAAAAAGCGACTATCCTTATTTTTCGGGCAGCCGCTTTTTTGCTATAATTTTTTTCAGAAAATACAGATTTCTAATAATCACCGAGTGTTTCGGGCAATTGTGCCAAAGCATGCTCCAACTGTTCGGCGTTGGGCGGCGAGCCATGCCATTTGTGGCTGTTTTCCATAAAATCTACCCCTTTGCCCATAATGGTTTTCATCAGTATCATAATGGGTTTTCCTTTACCGCAGAGGCGTTTGGCGCGGCGCAGGGCAGCTACTACCGCCGACATATCGTTGCCGTCTTCCAGCACCAATACCCGCCACCCGAAGGCTTTCCATTTTGCTTCCAAATCGCCCAAATCCATCACTTCGCGTGTAGGTCCGTCAATTTGCTGACCGTTCCAATCCACTGTAGCAATCAAATTATCCACCTGATGATGTGCCGCAAACATCGCCGCTTCCCAAATCTGCCCCTCTTGTAATTCGCCGTCACCACAGAGCGCATACACCGTGCGGTCGTCCGCATGGAGGCGTTTGGAGAGTGCCGCACCGATAGCCACCGACAAACCCTGCCCCAAAGAACCCGAAGCTACACGCACACCTGGCAGATGCTCGTGGGTGGTGGGGTGTCCTTGCAGGCGCGAGTTGAGGCGGCGAAATGTAGCCAACTCCGACACCGGAAAAAAACCGCTGCGAGCCAAAACACTATAAAAAACCGGACTGATATGACCGTTGGATAAAAAGAATATATCTTCGCCTTTGCCGTCCATAGCGAATTTTTTGTTTTTGTATTTCATAATACTGAAATACAAAGCCGTGAGGTATTCGGTGCAGCCCAAAGAGCCGCCCGGATGCCCGCTTTGTACGGCAAAAACCATTCGCATAATATCGCGGCGTACTTGCGAAGCTATATTTTGTAATTCGGGAAGCGATGTTGCCATGCTATGTTTGTATATAATAATGTAGCGTTGTTAGAAAAAATATCTTTTAATAAATGAGGTTATTTTCATTTATACAGCGGCTCAAAGGTATAAAAAATGGTATAAAAAAGCAGTATAACTATATTTTTTAAGAAAAAAACAAGCACATTACAGTTCTTGATGATTATTTCAAATCTACTTCGCGCACGCCTTTGGCAGCACGCAGCCGCTCTACATGATAGCGAATGTGGTCGCGCAGTGTTTCGGCTTCGCTGATGGCGTATAAGGTGATAGAAGGCAGGCTTTTATCCGAACTCACCAATACTATATTTGCCAAATGAAAAATACGCAACTCAAAAGGCTCTTCTACTGTATAGTCTTTTACACGATACAACTCCAGCTCTTGCGTAACGCGCGAAAAAAATACCGCTTTTGATAAGAATACGCTCATTGGTGATGATATAATTGGTGGTTTCGAGTTCGTACCATTTCCATAAAGCATACAATACCGGAAATACCAACCACGATAACAGCAAACAGCCCACAAATATTTTCATGTTGGCGTTTTGGGAAGGATTGCCTTGCCACACCAATTTTTCATCGTAATTAAAAACAGGTTCTTCGGATTTTACAGGTTCAATACTTTCATTACTCATCTTTTAAACAAAAAAATATAAGAGATATTGGTGTATATTTACGGCAACAAAAACCCAAAATTAGCAGTATTTTATGAGCAGTTAAACACGAAATTATAAAAATATTATCGGCATTGCAACTATTTTACTGCAAATACATCTTTCTTTTCTTTACAGCATTATTATTATTTTTCTGATATTTTGATGAATCGGTATTTTTTTGTTTGTATAGCGGCTCTGTTTTGGAGTGCCGGTACTGTGGCGCAGGTTATCGGCGGCAACAGCACTTTTGAGTTTTTAAGGCTGTCTCCTTCGGCGCAGGTGGCGGCGTTGGGCGGCATACAAACGGCTGCCGTTGCTTCTCATTATACACAGGCGGCGGCGTGGTTTCAAAATCCGGCATTGCTCGCCCACAGCCCTCAGCGCAATGCGCTCGCTTTTCACTGGACTCCCTTTGTGGCG
This sequence comes from Sphingobacteriales bacterium, assembly GCA_016711285.1. Classification (NCBI taxonomy): domain Bacteria; kingdom Pseudomonadati; phylum Bacteroidota; class Sphingobacteriia; order Sphingobacteriales; species Sphingobacteriales bacterium. The sequence goes on along the minus strand of JADJTG010000012.1, from coordinate 443,722 downwards.
GATATTCATTATGGAAACGTAAATTACGCCCACCGCTTAGATAGCTTACACGCCACTATTGGCGGCGGTGTACAATATATCAGCTACGGCGAATTTACGGCTACCGAAACCAACGGGCAAATCAACGGAACTTTTAAAGGACAGGAGGTGTGCGTGGCACTTAGTGCCGCCAAGCAGTGGCGAGAACATTGGAATATCGGCATTAATATCAAAACAATTTTTTCGGGAATAGAAAGTTATAACGCCAATGGGGTGGCTGCCGATGTGGGCGTGGCATACCGCGATAGCAGTGGTCGATTTGTGGTGGCTTTGCTGGCAAAAAATGTGGGCACACAAATAAAAACTTACAACGGCACACACGAGCCGCTTCCTTTGGATATTTCATTGGGAATGGCAAAACGCCTCAAACATGTTCCTTTTTCTTTTTTCCTCACCGCCCACCACTTGCAGCAATGGGATATTCGCTACAACGACCCCAACGCCGCCGACAACAACGCCATTATCAACGAAGATAGCGGCGACACCCAAAAATCATATTTCGGCGACAAACTCCTGCGGCATTTTGTGGCAGGCGGCGAGTTGCATTTGGGAAAAAATTTGAGCGTGCGCTTGGGCTATAATCACCTGCGCAAAAAAGAACTCAAACTCGCCAATGTGCGCTCGCTCAACGGATTTACGATGGGAGTGGGCATCGGAGTGCGTCGCTTTCGCTTAGATTATGCCTTTGTGCGCTACCATCAGGCGGCTGCCAGCAATCATTTATCTTTGGCTTTTCCTTTGGGTGCTTGGTGATGAAATTCGTTTTTTTTTGCCGGATAAAAAAATAAAATTCTCCATTTTTCAACATTCGGCACTATTATTACATTGTTATTGTAGTAAAATACATTTTTATACCAAAATAATTTTTACAGAATATGCAAAAAAATATTTTTTTTCTACTCTCTTTGAGTATCGTTTTTTTCTTGGGTGCTTGTAAGCAATCCGGCGGCGAAAATGCCCAAAATACCGAAACTACTGCTCCTGCTGCCCCCAAACCCATTACACTTTCGCCCGTAAGTGGCTCGCCCGAATTCAGCAATGCCGCCATCGCTTTGCAAAGCCCTAAAAGCGGTGCTGCCGCCGAAGCCGGAAAAGTTGCTTTTGATTTTGATGTAAAAAACTATCAATTAGGCTCGCAAACACCCGATGCTGCTCAAAAAATGTGCTCCAACTCCGACAAAGGACAACACATTCATCTTATTCTCAACAATCAGCCCTACGATGCCTACTACACCGACACGATGTCTAAAGTATTAGAGCCGAATTATTATGTGGGCTTGGCGTTTTTGTCGCGCTCTTATCACGAAAGTATCAAAAATAAAGAGGCGTACCAGTTGTTTGATTTTACGGTAGGAAAACCCGCAGAAGGTGCAAGCTCCAAAACCGACCTAAAAGCTCCGCATTTGTTTTATAGCCGCCCCAAAGGAAATTATGTAGGAAAAGGAAATATTGAAAAAATCCTCTTGGACTTTTATCTCACCAACTGCGACCTCAGTAATGACGGCTACAAGGTGCGGGCTACCATCAATGGCACTCAGTTTTTGCTCAATCAATGGCAGCCGTATTTTATAGAAAATCTGCCCATCGGCGATAATACCATCAAATTGGAATTGTTGGATAAAACCGGAAATTTAGTACCCAGCCCTTTCAATCCGGTAGAGCGTAAAATCGGTGTGTATGAGCAAGAGCCTTTGGTAAAATAAACCAAAAGCAACTGCGTTTTTTATTCAGACGATAAGGTTCTTGATAATAAGTACAAGACCAATAAATACGGCAAATAATTTATTTTGTTGGTGTTATTGGTGCTTAAATATTGTTTTTGAACACAGATTTGACAGATTGAACAGATTTTCACGGATAAAAATCTGTGGTTATCCGCTACATCTGTTTTGTCTGTGTTCTATTATTTTTATAAGATAAAAGACAGACGAATATTAGCATATATGCCCCATAAATATGCAGTAATTAATTTATTTTAGTATTGGTAACTTGACTTGTGTCGGATACAACTTGACTTATGTTGAATATAAGAATCTGTAAAAATAAACTGTGTCAAAGTTTTGCTTCAGATACATCCTTACCGTATTTGTATTGTTTTTCAATACCCAACTCCGACTTCAGCCACTGCTGTGCTTCTTGGTAGGTGCGCAACCCATTCTTGGGATCTTTTAACTTTTGCAATATCTGCTCCTTTGAGGTGGCTATGAAAATCGCCCCTTTATTATCCCTAAGCAAGCCATCAAGTCCCTGCGATTGGTAAGTAGTTTTCCACCTGTTTATCGAACGCAGAGAAGTTCCTGACTTGATGGCGAGAATATGATTATGGTGGATACCGCTTTGGATATTCATCAACATCTTTATTTTAGAAACGGTGTTCCTTTTGGCTGTTTTATGCAGTTGTTTTAGGTACCCTGCTGACTCTTTTATGATAAGTTCTATGGGTAATGACATGATAGCTCTACAATGAAAACTGCGCCAAATAGCTGTTTTAATGGTATTATTAAAGACTTTTGATATTAATCATACGAAAAATCGTACTTTAAATAGTTTTTTTCTTTAAAACTTGAAATGATGCACGCCGGTTGGATAGGGCTTTGCTATTATATCCAATACTTGTTTGTAATCTTCGTCATTATGCACAAAATCTATATGATTGGTGTGTAGTACCACAATGCGCTGTTGGTGCTTGATGCTTTCAAAATAATCAAAATATACATCTTCTACTGCTTTTAAATAGCTGCGCCGCACTCCTTGTTCAAAATCTCTGCCCCGTTTTTCAATGTTTTTAATGAGTCTGTCCACGTCTGAGTGTACATATACCAGCAATTCGGGCTGTGGAATTTCGGGGTGGAAAACATGAAATATTTTTTCAAACAAATGAAACTCCAATTCAGGTAGGTTTACTTTTGCATATAATAAAGATTTATTAAATACATAATCAGCGATATGCAGCGAATCATATAGCGGCAAATCTTTAATATTATGGTTTAAACTTTGGTATCTGTCCACCAAAAAATACATCTCGTTGCGGAAGGCAAAGGCTTCGGGGTCGCGGTAAGAACCCGCCAAAAACGGATTGTCCACAAAATTTTCCAATATTAACTCCGCACCGAAATCATTGCTCAAACGCTGGGCAAGGCTGGTTTTTCCGGCTCCCGTATTGCCGTCAATGGTAATAAAGTTATAGTATAGCATACAATTGCTGTTGCTGATATAGCAAAAAAAAGTAAGGTAAAGATAAATGAATTGTTTAAACGTACTGTTTATCCGATAAAATAAATCATTTTTAAAATGCCTCCTGTATCCACGCTTGATACTGCGATTTTTGCTCCTTTGAAGCATTATCAAGTTTTTTTATCTGATAGGTTATTTGCTTGGAGGGCTGCAAATGCACCGGAATAGTACGCAATATGCCATCGCGACTGATGAGTACATTGATGGTGTCGCCGTTTTTAAATTGTTTCATCAAATCGCTCAAATTTCCTTTTATGCGATAATTATTCAATGCCACAATTTCGTCATTTACATTGATGCCTGCTTTGTAGGCATTGCCGCCGTGTGGTGTGGCACTAACGATAGTGCGCCCTTCTTCTGTTTTTGTATTTACGCCCAAAGTAGCGGCGGTGTTGGTGGCGGTATTTATCGCTTCTAAACCTACCACTTCCAAAAATTTATTGATATTGACAGGGGCTGTTCCTTCTATATAGTTGGCAAAAAAGTCGTCGAAATTTTTGCCGCTTATTGTTTCTATTTCTGCTTTTATTTCGTTGCGCGTAAAGCCGAGACTGAGTTGTTTATAGTATTTCTCGTACATATTGCGCAATACATTATCCAGATTTTTTGTACCTTTAGTGGCACGGCGTATTTCCATATCTAACATAAAAGCAATTTGTGCCCCTTTGGTGTAGTACGATACTTGCGAGTTGTCGGAATTTTCGTTGCGGCGGTAGTATTTTATCCACGCATCGTGGCTGGCGGCGGCGAGGCTTTCAATGGCACAGCCATGTGTGTTGGCAGTGTAGTTGAATGATTTTACCAATAAATCCAAGTAATCTTTGCCGCTGATGATACCGGCGCGGCGAAGGATAAAGTCATCGTAGTAGCTGGTAAATCCTTCGGCTTGCCACAGCAATTCGGTATAGTTTTCTTGCCCGTAATCAAAGGGACCTAACTCAATGGGGCGCAAGCGTTTTACATTCCACAAATGAAAATACTCGTGTGCTGCCAAACCCAAAAATCCGGTGTAGGTATCGCTGCTATATCCGAAGCGCGAAGTGAGCAAACTTGTGGAGTTGAGATGTTCCAAGCCGCCGTAGTCTTTTTCTGAATTTAAAATGATATATACATAGTGCTCGCAGGGGTGCTCGCCGAAAATAGCGGTTTCGGTTTCTGCGATTTTGGTGAGATGCTCCAACATAGCGGGAATGTCGGCGTTGTGTGGTGCGGTGATGGCTACTTCGTGTGGCACGCCCGCCGCTTTAAATTCATACACTTCGTGGTTGCCGATGAGGATAGGCGAGTCCACTAAAGTATCGTAGTTGGCAATTTGGAGTTGCCAGATGTTGTTTTTGATATTTTTTTTGGGTAAAGCGGTGGAAAATTGTTTCCATTCGGGGGCGGCTTCAATATTTAAAATGGAGGCTTCTTTTTCGCGACCTTCTATCCAGCAAAATAAATTTGCTCCGTTGATATAGGCTTTGTCTGAATCTAAAAAACTCGTGCGCACTGTGAGCTCATACGCATATACGCCATAGCGAACCGTAACTGCTTTGTTTTTATTGTGTATTACCTGCCAGGTGTTTTTGTCGGTTTTTGCTATTTTTAAAGCTGCTCCTGCTTCATTAAAGGCTTCTGCCCGCTCTATATGCCGCGAAAACTCACGCACCAAATAAGAGCCGGGTGTCCATACCGGCAGTTGTAAAATAAGTGTATCACTTTCGCCGGTGTCGGGAATTTGTATTTCTACTTCAAAATAATGTGTATGCGGCTGTGGCATACGCAAAGTGTAGGTGACAGGGAGAGTATTTTTTGCCATTATAATAAAGAAATTAAAAAACAAAACTATTGTACCATAGCAGGCTGGTCTGTACCACGCATATTTTTTGAAGAAAAGTATGTTTTTGTGTTGGTAGAATATATTGTCCGACAGAATCATGATTTTAAAATGGAATGTTTTTGTGTTGCGAATTCATTCTTGTATGACTTTGTAAAATGAGGTTTCAAAGTTACATGAAGATTGTGTCTAAAACTTAAAAAAATGTTTTTTTTCAAATTTGTGTGGTTAGATATGTGTTGAAAATTGTTTTTTTAACAAAAAAGACCTTGTTTCTTTTGATTGGAAACAAGGTCTTTTATATATAAATCCGTTTAGTAAAATTTATACTTTTCCTTCTATATCATCTATCTTTTTGGCAGCTTCGTCTTTCAGTTCTTCGGCTTGGTCTTCAGCTTTGGAAAACCAACCTTTTATGGTGTCGGTGACAGACTCGGATTTTTCAGCTATCGCATCTTTTGCCTCGGCGATGTTTTCTTCGGCTTCGTCTTTCAGATCTTCGGCTTGGTCTCCGGCTTTGGAAAACCAACCTTTTATGGTGTCGGTGACAGACTCGGATTTTTCTGCTATCGCATCTTTTGCCTCGGCGATGTTTTCTTTGGCTTCGTCTGTCATTTCTTCGGCTTGGTCTCCGGCTTTGGAAAACCAACCTTTTACGGTGTCGGTGACAGATTCGGATTTTTCAGCTATCGCATCTTTTGCCTCGGCGATATTTTCTTTGGCTGCGTCCTTCAACTCTTCGGCTTGGTCTCCGGCTTTGGAAAACCAACCTTTTACGGTGTCGGTGACAGATTCGGATTTTTCAGCTATCGCATCTTTTGCCTCGGCGATGTTTTCTTTGGCTTCGTCTGTCATTTCTTCGGCATCGGCTTTTATCTCATTTGCCACTGCTGTCGTATTTTTAACTTTATCTTCTATATCTGTTCCGGCATTTTCAACAACTGTATCCGTTCCCTGTACTTTTTCTTTTACGTTTTCTACTGCATCACTTACAAAATCTTTGGCAGAGTTGAATAAGCCTTTGAGCGTGTTGGTTACAGGTTCTAATTTATCTCCTAATTGTTCCAGCATTTCCGCACCTTTATCTTGCAGTGGCTGTGTGGTTTTGTCTAATTGCTCCAACAACTCCGCACCTTTATCTTGCAGTGGCTGTGTGGTTTTGTCTAATTTTTCTAAGGCTTCAGCACTTTTTTCTTTGGCTGCTTTTACGCCGCTACCCAAATTGCTGCCAAGACTTTGGAGTACGTCTTTCCCTTTTTGTTTTAGCTCTTGCCAGCTTTCCGAAGGCTGGGCGGCATCGCTGCTGTCCACAGAGGCGATGAGTGCGGCGGCTTTTTCGCGGTCGTGATGGAGCTTGCTCACGCTGTCCTCTAAACTTTGCAAAGTTGCGTACATATCCTTCAGTTTGAGTTCTTTGGATTGGAGGCGTGCGCTAATCATTTGTGCTTTGGCTTCGCGGAGTTGCATTTCGAGTTGTCCGGCACCGGATTTGCCCATACGCTCACGTTGGAAGGCGATGGAGTCGCGGTCTTGTGCTACAAATTTTTCCATATCGGCGATAGCCTTTTTCAAGCCGTTGATGCGCACTTCGGTACGCGATTGGAAGGCGTTTTTTTGTTTGGATTTCAAAAAAGTAAAAGTATCGTCTATTTTTTTCCAAATTTCGCGGCGGTTGGGCGGTGTGAGTTTGAGTTTTTTGATTTCTTCCTGCAAATCTTTCAGCTCGCCAAATACTTTCTGTACATTTTTATTGGTTTCAATACGCTCCCAAAAATCCTTCAGGCGGCTGTCCACCGAATCAAAATTGGCTTTTGCCTCCTGCTCAAAAGCACTGTTTTCAGTGTTGAGCAAGGCTTTGAGTTTGTTGAAAATATGGTTGATACTGTTGCGCAATTCGCTGGCGTGTCCACGTGAGATATTTTGCTCTTGAATGTGTTGCAGAATTTTGTCCCAATAGTTTTTGGCAGTATCCCATAAACCTTTATCATAGGCGGTTAATTGTGTCACTTGTTCTTCAAGTGCATCAATATCTGCTTTGAGTGTTTGGTAGAGTTGAAGGGATAATACTTTAAAATACCATTCTTTTTCAGCACGAATGATGATTTCCGTTTGGTCGGCACGAATGTCGGTAGGCAAAAGGTCGGAGGAGGATACTTCGCGTTCGATATGATTAGCATAATCGGGCAAATTTTCTACATCAATGGTATCCCAATTTTGAAACCATTTTTCTACAATTTCCTCCTCTAATTTTTCATGCGGCATCGTCCATAAATCTACTTTTTTGTCGGCGGCACGCAAGCGTACAATCACTAAAATTTTTTGGTCTTTGTCATTACGACCCCAGAAGATAATTTTGTCTTTCATTTCCTTTAAAGTTTAAGAGGCTTACCCCCGTGAAGGAATACGCGGCGGCAGTGTCAGTGAGTAATTTAAAATTGATTAATTAAACGGTGAATATAAATAAAACTTGTAAACGATAAAAATTTTTAAAAAACTACATTTACATATTGAAAAATATGTGATGAGGCACTTTTTTCGTTAATCTGTATTTGAAAAAAAATGCCCTCCCTTGCGCTACTAATTTCATGCAAAAAAACACATAAATATTCAAAGAGGTTCAATGTGTCTGCAAAAATATACTTTTATTGATTCAGGTGATTGTTATTGATCTTTTTTACCAAAACCGTACCATAATTGTTGCCAAAAGGTTTGCGGGAATTGCTCCACCTGCGGAAAGCCCAAAGGCTCATCGCGACCATCGTATGGAATATAGGCAGTGCCAAACAGATAATCCCAACAACTCAGCGTCAGCCCGAAATTGACTCCGAAAGGGTGGGAGGGCGGTAAATGATAGGCATGATGCCAAATGTGCATTTGCGGATTGTTGAAAATATATTTAAAAATGCCCAAAGGCAATCGGATATTGGCGTGATTGAGGTGTCCTATTATCAACCCAAAAGTATAGACGATAAAAAAATCATCAATACCAAATCCAAATAATGCCAACGGAATGTATTGGAGTGTATTATATACTACATTTTCCATCCAATGATAACGCAGGTGAGCGGCAAAGCCCATTTGTGTCACGCTGTGATGCACCTTATGAAATTCCCACAATCGCGGTACGCGGTGCAGCAAACGATGAATGTTCCATTGCACAAAATCGCGTGCTACAAATAATATCAGTAATTGTGTCCATACAGGTAAAGTACCCACTTTAAAAATAAATAGATGTTCAATTCCTATTGCGGCAAGTACATCATGAAATAAATTTACGATCACTTCCGATGCAGCATTATAAATAATGAGCGAAAATAAATAGAAATTGAAAAACATATAGAACACATCTAAAAAAAAATCTTTGCGAAATTTGGGTTGGTCTTTACGCCAAGGGCGCAGCCACTCCAAAGCAAATACTATAACCGATACACAGACCAACCACCAAAAATAGTTTTTCCAATGAGGGTGTGTAATTTCGTACCATAACCAATTGGCATAACCTTTATAGGCTGATAAAAATATGTTGAAATAATGTGACATGTTTTGTCATTAAATAAAATAATATGGTAAAACTATTGCAAAATATAAAAAAAATACTAACCTTTACATTTGTGTCAATATGTTGTTTTTTTGCGTCAATTATAATGTAGTTATGTTTTTTTAATTTTGATATTCTAATTGTCTTTTTATCAATATTTTATATCTTATCTGAAAAAAAATATTTTTATTGTCATTGTTGTATCAATCCTGTTATTGATGGGTATATGAATCGGTTGTAGATAATACATTTTGACTTGTTTTTTTTTGCAAAAGTATTACAGTCACCGGTTATTTTGTTTTATCGGACTTTTTTTTATTAGAAACGCTATATAAAAATATGAGTAATACTATCTACTATTATCTTTTCTTGATGTTGTGTTGTTGGAGTAATATTATATATGCCCAAAATGCAACATCTGTTTCGGGAAAACAACAAGCGATGTCGGCTTTTGAGAGCGGTCGTTTGTCGGAAGCTATCGCACATTTTGATGCAGCTTTGTTGCAAAACCCGAATGATTATGAGGCTTTTTATTATCGCGGGTTGGCGCATCGCTATTTGAAGCATACCCAACAAGCTTTCGGCGATATGAGCCGCAGTATTGCACTAAAGCCGGATTATGCTCCCGCTTATTATTATCGTGCCAAATTGCAGCCTTATCTTGAACCGCAAAAATTTATTGCCGATATTTCTAAGGCTATTCAGTACGACTCTGATAATGCAGATTATGTATTTGAAAGGGCAATGAGGAAATATCGAGCAGTAATGGATAATTACGATAATAACGACCAAAATTCAATAGATGTTTCAAAATTGAGTTTTGCTATGGATCTGTGTGACGACTTCAAAAAGGCAGCTTCTTTAGATACTACGCTTCAGGAAAAAGCAGACTCTTACTGTGCTTCTTTTCAAGCATTAATGCAACAGTATCAGGTCTCTACCGATAAATAATTTTCTTTATATGCCAGCTTTTATTTCTTAAGCTATCGGCATTATAGTCGCTTTATTATTTACTGATAAATTTTTTTTTATGAAACATCTCTATTCTTTTTTAATTCAATTACTTTATATATTATTAATTGTAATTTATTTTAATGCTAATGCCCAATCTAATGACCCCTGCTCCGGCGTTACTGCCATAGCTCCTTTGCTATCGGGTTCTGTTGTTGATGGAGGTTTTTGCAATACGGTTAATTTACCTGAAACGCTTACAGGGACTTCCTCGGCTTTTGCTCCTATCCCCGATGATGCTTTTTGCGGTGTTGCGGTGGGCTGGCTGCCTTCTTCTGATCCTGATGGCTGTAATGATGGTTGGTTTCGCTATGTAGTGCCGGCTTCGGGGGTGTTTAATTTGAATATAACCAATTCGAGTTATTGGATAAATTTTGCACTTTATTCGGGAACTTGCGCTGCTTTGCCACTTACTCCCGATATTTGCTTATATGACGGACCAGAGGGGAATCATGATTTATACACTTATGATATTTATGGTTATACTCCCGGTGAAACTATTTTTATCCGTGCTTGGGATTATAACTGTAATGACCTCAGATCCGGTGTGCAACTTTGTATTACTGAATATGTTTTGCTCAATGACCCCTGCGGAGATCCTGCTCCGGCACTTACTGCCAATGTAGTATCAAATGGAAACACCACCGGCACCACTACTTCTCTCACCGATTATCCTGAACCTGCTTGCGGCAATTATATTTTTAACTGTGAAGATACTTGGTTTCAGTTTACAGCCCCCTCCGATGGCGATGTTACTTTTGACATTACCCGCACCGGCGGTGGTGCAACAGGCACAAGTTTGGCGTATGAAGTATATCAAGATGCTTGTCCTACCCTCACTCCATTGGCTTGTGATAATTTCCACGATGCGGGTACTCCCGCTGAGTTGAATTTTGTGGTAGATGCCGGACAAAATTATTTTATAAGAGTATGGGACTATGACTGCAACGGAGATGTACAATTTACTATTAACCCTGTATTCAATCCTTTAATTATAGAAACACCTTGCGAAGTAGCACCTCTTATCACAATAGGTACTACTGCCGGACAAGGCACAAATGGCTCTGTATCAGCGGTAGCAGCACCCACTTGCGGTGGTTTTACTGACCCTATAGATTGTGAAGATGCCTGGTTTAAATATGTAGTGCCTGCTGGTGGTGGTAGTGTAGATATAGACTTCACGAATGTAGGCGGCACTTCTTCCGGTACAAGTTTAGCATCGGCTATTTACTATCAAACCGGCGGCTCTATTGAAGGTACTTGCGATGATTTGACTTTGTTGGCTTGTGATGGCGACCATTTAAGTGCCGATGATGGTGTAAGTGCTTCCAATTTACAAGGCGGTACGGTACTCTATATTCGTGTGTGGGATTTGAACTGTAACCTCGGTACTAAAACTTTTGATATTATCCTCAACTTTATTGCTGCCGGAGCCGGTAATCAGACAATTGCTATGAACGGCGTAACAGATGGCTCTACTGTAGTTGTTAATTGCGGCTCTACTATTACCATCACCGACAGTAACTCCAACGATTGTTCCGGCACACACCCTACAGGGCAAAGTAATTGTTATAGTAATAATGAAGACTATACACTTACATTGGTGCCTTCCACACCCGGTCAGCAGTTGATGCTCATAGAGACCGGGCCCGATGGATCTTTGGGCGGTATTGCGATTTTGCAACCCGGCGAAAATAGTGTCAATGAAACGGTTTTAAGCGGTAATGATTATTTATATATGCACGATGGTACCTCTACTGCTGCCAATATTTCCACTGTTATCACGGGCGAGGGTGGCTCGGCTCCCAAAATAGGAACTTATGTAACTTCTAATGGAGGATTAACCCTGCATTTTATTTCAAGTGAAACGGGGGTGGCAACCGGTTTTATATTTGAAGTAACTTGTACTGCCGCACCTACCGTTAATGCTGCTATTACGGTGGATACTACCCAAACCCTCACTTTCGCCGACCCGGGCGGCTGTGCAGGTAATTATGGTAATAACCAAACCGTAGTTCAAACTTATTGCCCTGATGCCGCTGCTTTTGCTGCCGGCGAGGTGATTTATGTGGATATGGGAATGATGGATTTAACCCCTGAACGTCGGGACTTATTGTATGTATTCGACGGACCGGACATTAATTCTCCTTTAATCGGAAAATACGGCGGTGAAAGTAATCCGCTTGGTATTTTGAGAGCCAGTCCTGACAGCCCTACTGGTTGTTTGACATTTTTGTTTGTCTCAGATGCTTCAGTAGTTGATATCGGTTGGTGCGCTTCTGTTTATACCGCTCCTCCTATTTTGCCTAATGGTGCTGATGATTGTGCCGATGCTTTAGATATTTCAAGTCCGGGTACTTACCAAAGTAACTCATTTTTGGCTACGGGTGATCCCTTTGGTACTGACCCCGCTTTGGAAATTGGTGAAACCCCGGGTCCCTACTGCGACCCTACCGATGCAAACGGTAGTCGTATCACCCAATTGGAAAGTTCTTTATGGTATAAATTTACCGTGCCGCCTATTGTATGTGGAAGCGAGCCTATTATGGGAGTACAAATAGATAATGTTTCTTCTATTTATATTAATTCTGATGGTAGCACCGGTGCACAATTTGTGCTTTATGAAACAGATGGTTGCTTGGGAACAAATGATTGGGACGCTAATCGTGTATATTGTGCAGATAAATTAGAGAATGGTGATACCATTGCTACACCACCGTTGTCGCCCGGTGAAGTATATTATATTATGGTAGATGCTTTTGGTGGTCGTCAGACTAACTTTGACTTAAAAGTGTCGGTAGCTCCTTTGATTACAGACCTCTATGATGGCAGCAGTGAAGACACCATACATATTTGTACCAATAATAATACTCCCTCAACAGCTTCTAATTTATTTGATTTGATAGCTACTAGCAATACCGAAGTTGAATTTATTGCTTTAGAAGCCCCTGCAACATTGGCAGATGGTACTTCAGTTTATAATGCAGTGGCCGGTAGCGGTGGTGTAATATCTTTAGGTACTGCTCCTGTTCCTATTATCCCTGATGGGGCTTATGTAGGATTAGCACCTTTAAATGATGCCACACTTCCACCCAATAATACTTGCCAAGTGAAAACATATAATATATATGTACGCTCTACCGTTTTGCCCGGCTCGGCGGATTGCCGCCCTTATGAAACTATGCAAGTGAAAGTGTATCCGTATGTGCCGACCATTGCTCCAACAGCTTGTAATATCATGGCAACGGCTAATTGCGCTGTTACTGCCGATAATGCAAATGTCGTGATTGAATATTCTGCTGATGGAAATGCACCTTGGGTAACGGATCCTTATGCTATTCACGCCTTGCCATTGACCAACGGAGAACAAATATTCCATCGCGCTTACTTGCAAGGTACTCCAACTTCCTTGATAGATGCAGGCTGTTTGCGCTCCAGACAAGATACAGTTACAAATTGTGTAAATGTAGGAGATTTGGCGTTTATAGATTTAGATAATGATGGCTTATACGAACCTGCCAATGGGGAACTACCACTTGCGGGTGTAACAGTAGAATTATATGATGCTACCGCAGATACTGCTATTGCTCAATATTCAGGCGCAAATGCACAAACTACAGATACCAGTGGCAATTATTTATTCACAGGCGTTCCGGCGGGTACTTATTATGTGGTGTTCACTACCCCAAGCGGCTACCAAGTGAGCGGAGCAGCACCTGAAGGTGACAATGCGAACAATATTACGGGGACGAATGGTGTGGGTTCAACTGATGATTTTGTTTTAGATGGTTCTGTAAACAACTTGTCAATAGATGCGGGCTTCACAGGTACAGGCAGCATTGGGGATTATGTATGGGAAGATACGAACGGAGATGGCATACAAGATGAGTCGGGTACGGGGATAGATGGCGTAGATGTAGCCTTGACGTGGTACGGCCCTGATGGCGTGTTGGGTGGTGGCGATGATGTGTTGTATCCGACAACGACGACAAGCGGCGGCGGGAATTACATATTTGACAATTTGCCACCGGGGGTATATGTAGTAGATGTGGTAGGCGGTCAGCCATCGGGCAGCAGTTTGACGACGGGAAATGACCCGACTGCCCCGATTACGTTGATAGGCGGACAGGATTATGTTGATGCGGACTTCGGTTATCAACCCGCTACGGCGAGCATCGGTGATTATGTGTTCATAGATATCAACAATGACGGTGTTTATAATGGCAGTGATCAACCTTTGTCTGGCGTAACAGCAACTTTATACGATGCTACGACGAATATGGCTACGAGTTACACAGATGTAACGGATGCAAGTGGCAATTATTTATTCACGGGGGTACCTTCGGGGAACTACTATGTAGTATTCACGGCACCAAGCGGCTACCAAGTGAGCGGAGCAGCTCCTGAGGGCGACAATGCGAATAACATTACGGGGTTGAATGGAGCGGGTTCAACGGACAGTTTTACCTTTGACGGTGTCACGAATAATTTGTCGATAGATGCGGGCTTTACAGGTACGGGCAGCATTGGTGACTATGTATGGGAAGATACGAACGGAGATGGCATACAAGATGAGTCAGGTACGGGGATAGATGGAGTAGATGTAGCCTTGACGTGGTACGGCCCTGATGGCGTGTTGGGTGGTGGCGATGATGTGTTGTATCCGACAACGACGACAATTGGCGGCGGCGAATTACATATTTGACAATTTGCCACCAGGGTATATGTAGTAGATGTGGTAGGCGGTCAGCCATCGGGCAGCAGTTTGACTACGGAAATGACCCGACTGCCCCGATTACTTTGACAGGCGGACAGGATTATGTTGATGCAGACTTTGGTTATCAACCTGCTACGGCGAGCATCGGCGATTATGTATTTATAGATATAAACAATGACGGTCTTTATAATGGCAGTGATCAACCTTTGTCTGGCGTAACAGCAACTTTATACGATGCTACGACGAATATGGCTACGAGTTACACAGATGTAACAGATGCGAGTGGCAATTATTTATTTGCGGGAGTACCTGCGGGGAACTACTATGTCGTATTCACGGCACCAAGTGGCTATCAGGTGAGCGGAGTAGCTCCTGAGGGCGATAATGCGAATAATATTACGGGATTGAATGGTGCTGGCTCAACGGACAGTTTTGTGTTTGACGGTGTCCACGAATAATTTGTCAATAGATGCGGGCTTTACAGGTACTGGCAGCATTGGTGATTATGTATGGGAAGATACGAACGGAGACGGCTTACAAGACGAGTCGGGTACGGGTATAGATGGGGTAGATGTAGCCTTGACGTGGTACGGACCTGATGGCGTGTTGGGTGGCGGCGATGATGTGGTGTATCCGACAACGACGACAATTGGCGGCGGCGATTATGTATTTGACAATCTTCCACCGGGTGTGTATGTAGTAGATGTGGTAGGGGGTCAGCCATCGGGCAGCACTTTGACAACGTCTAATGACCCGACTGCCCCGATTACTTTGACAGGCGGACAGGATTATGTTGATGCAGACTTTGGTTATCAACCTGCTACGGCGAGCATCGGCGATTATGTATTTATAGATATAAACAATGGCAATTATTTATTTGCGGGCGTACCTGCGGGCAACTACTATGTCGTATTCACGGCACCGAGTGGTTATCAGGTGAGCGGAGTAGCACCGGAGGGTGATAATGCGAATAATATTACAGGATTGAATGGTGCTGGCTCAACGGACAGTTTTGTGTTTGACGGTGTCACGAATAATTTGTCGATAGATGCGGGCTTTACAGGTACGGGCAGCATTGGTGACTATGTATGGGAAGATACGAACGGAGATGGCATACAAGATGAGTCAGGTACGGGGATAGATGGAGTAGATGTAGCCTTGACGTGGTACGGCCCTGATGGCGTGTTGGGTGGTGGCGATGATGTGTTGTATCCGACAACGACGACAAGCGGCGGCGGGAATTACATATTTGACAATTTGCCACCGGGGGTATATGTAGTAGATGTGGTAGGCGGTCAGCCATCGGGCAGCAGTTTGACTACGGGAAATGACCCGACTGCCCCGATTACCTTGATAGGCGGACAGGATTATGTTGATGCAGACTTCGGTTATCAACCTGCTACGGCGAGCATCGGTGATTATGCGTTCATAGATATCAACAACGATGGCATATATAATGGCAGCGATCAACCTTTGTCGGGTGTAACAGCTACCTTATACGATGCTACAACGAATATGGCTACGAGTTTCACAGATGTAACAGATGCGAGTGGCAATTATTTATTTGCGGGAGTACCTGCGGGCAACTACTATGTCGTATTCACGACACCAAGTGGTTATCAGGTGAGCGGAGTAGCACCGGAGGGTGATAATGCGAATAATATTACAGGATTGAATGGTGCTGGCTCAACGGACAGTTTTGTGTTTGACGGTGTCACAAATAATTTGTCGATAGATGCGGGCTTTACAGGTACGGGCAGCATTGGGGATTATGTATGGGAAGATACGAACGGAGACGGCATACAAGATGAGTCAGGTACGGGGATAGATGGCGTAGATGTAGCCTTGACGTGGTACGGCCCTGATGGCGTGTTGGGTGGTGGCGATGATGTGTTGTATCCGACAACGACGACAAGCGGCGGCGGGAATTACATATTTGACAATTTGCCACCGGGGGTATATGTAGTAGATGTGGTAGGCGGTCAGCCATCGGGCAGTAGTTTGACGACGGGAAATGACCCGACTGCCCCGATTACCTTGATAGGCGGACAGGATTATGTTGATGCGGACTTCGGTTATCAACCAGTTGCGCTACCTGTTTGTGTGCCAAATGTGGGAACTTTTCCGGCAAGTAATTAATCATCTGATGGTTTAAAATAAATAAATAACATTTAAAATATGAATTTCAAACTCGTATTTTTATTTGCTTCCATCGTTACTTTTTTGAGTTTAAATATTGTTGCTCAAAATGGTATTATTGGAACTGGTTTTACAAATGGTTGGTCAAATCCTGCCGATATGGTTTGTTTTAATGCTGGTATAGGTACTACTCGTATTTATACTGATCAGGCAAATGGCACAGGTAATCAATATTTCAGAATGGTGCGTTGCTGGGGCGGAGATAACAGTGAATTTGGTCCCAATCCTTGCGGTGCCGATGAATTGGTTACCGTGAATACCGGAACTACTTATGATGGTGTGGGCTGCGCGCAAGCATTTTACATCAATGTAAGCAGTGTCGGTGATTACTATATTTTTAAAACAGCCGATGGAGCGAGCGGAGTTAGTTTTTTAGTGATGCAAACTGCTGCTGCACCTGCTAATATTTTATCAGCTTTTTTAAAACCAGATGATTGTTCTGATGCGGGTGCAGCAGCACCTGCTAAGGAAGTAGTGGTAACTTTAAATGCAGTACCTTCTGCCGGAGAGCATATTTATATCCGCTATACAACAGATGGTTTTATTACTTCCAATTTGATAGAAGTAACGGGTTTTAGTGGTTCTCCGGTGCAGGCAACGGGAATTATTCCTTCTTTGCCCGCCGCGTCTTCTGTTGAATATTATGTGTTTTCATCTACCCTTACACCTGCCCAGATAGGAACTAATTACAATTTGGCAACCATCAACTATTTGAATAATGCAGGTCAAAATTATTGTTATACTTCCACCATACTTAATTGTACTTTTGGCGATGATTGTGATTGCCAATATGTCAAAACATTCCCTACTTTAGATGGTAATATTGATGCTAATAAATATCAGCATATTGTAGAAGATCCGTATGCCGGACCTATGGCAGGCGGTAGTACGGTTGATTCTGATTTTCCGGGTGAAAGTTCTGCAAGAATTGTTACTTATGATGTAGAAACGAATAATTATAATGATATATGTTCGCTTAATTGGGGTACAGCAGATGTAAAACAATTTTATGTGACTTGGGATAATGATTATTTGTGGATGGTAGTAGGAGGACCTTCTGCATATCACGAATATTCGGGGCGTTTGGATAGAATGGATTTGTTTGTAGCAATTGATACCGACAACAATACCAACAGCACTACACCTTCAGCAGTAACATTAGCCAACACACAAGCTCCTAAAAATAAAAAAGTAGATTTCGCCGGCTGGGATCCCGAGTATTTTTTCTTTGTGGAGCAAATTGGTCCTAATCCTTTGATAGCCCCTGCAACAGACGGAGGCGATTACGCTGCTTTGTTTGCAGCCGGCAGTAGCACTCCCGTTGTCGAAGACCGCAACGCCGGAGCCGAAGGTGTGGGAGTTTCCTTTGATTTTCGCTCCATATTCAATGGCTGTGACGGTACTACCGAAGTGCGTATTCCGTGGAGTGCTTTAGGCGGCAGACCCGCTAATGGTGCTACTTGGAATTTTGCCATTTATACTACTTATGATGATGATAGTTACGATATTTACGATAGCGGTCCGGGCAACGGACAGGGTTCTGGTTCGCCTTATGAACAAGTAGGCGATAGCCCCTATGACTCAGATTATTGCGGCGGTGCAGTAGATCCGGTAACAGGCGTAAGTGATGCACATTGCAACCTTTGTCAAATTATTAATGGCTCTAACACTTGTCATTCTGTTAATGCCGATGCGTTCAATCAATGTGCGGACGGGCAAATAGATAACGGACCCGGCTCTAACAATGCAGCGGCTCAACCCGGCTCTGATAATGAAGGCTCTGACTTTGATACAGTTCACGGATATTATCAAATTCAGAAAATGGGGGCACTCACACCTGATGCGGGCGATATTAATACTACCACCATTACTACCGATTTTAATATCTGTCAAGGAACAGATTTGTTGGATTTTACTACTGCTTCAGCTGCTTTTATTGCCAACTACGATGCCTTTAATGAAGATGAGCCGCCTACTTATTTTGGCTATGCTTTCTTACTTACCAATGCTGCGGGTACTATCGTTGATGTTATTTATGGCACTACCGCCGATTTTGATTTTACTGCTTTGGCTGCCGGAACTTATTCAGTATATGGACTTTCTTATGGCGACACCAACACACCTGCCAATATAGTGAATTATATAGCGATGATTAGAGGTGATGGTACTGCCAATGATATATCCCAAATAGATGCTCATGATGTCGGCACGGCTTATTGTTTGGATTTGGATAATTTGAATGTGGCAGATACAGAAGTACAAATTATTATTGATCCTGTATCTGTCGTAAATGTTACCGGAACTTGTAATGCAGATGGTACGGCTAATATTACCGTATCGGCTACTATTTCTGCGGGTACATTGGAATATAATATAGATGGTGGTGCTTTTCAAACGAGCAACATATTTAATAATGTAGCTTCTGGTGCGCATAGCTTTGAAGTGCGTGTACAATCAACACAGTGTTCTACTATTACAAATACGAATATAAGCTGTCCTACTGCCCCCGTATGTAATCCGGGACAAGGGCAATTTTGGACACCTTAGTATTTATGAAATAAATTTATAGACAAGGCAAATTAAGAATTTTCTAATGATCTCTAAATATTTATAATTTGTTAATGTACGCTTTGTTTAGTATAGGATTTTTTGTAAAAAAAATAAAATATAAATAATGAGTTAAATCATTTTTTTATAATAGAAAGCAAGAAATTTGTATCGTGAAATAATCATTTATCTTGAAATTATATCATATTATGAATAGAAATATACTGAATAGTAATATTCAAAAAATTATTGTTTTACTGTTAGTTTGCTTACCTCTAAGGTTGGGGGCACAGGGGGTTTTTATTAATGAAACTTCCGGTGATACAGGCAATAATGATTCAGAAAACGATGGTATCGTGGAATTGGTATCTGCACCGAATACAAATATCGGCTGTTATGTCGTTACCAATGGCGAATGGGTTATTGTACTGCCACCTGATGCTGAAACCTCAGCTGATGGTACTTACCTGATAGCTTGTAGCCAGGCAGTATCTCCTAATCCCAATCCGGGGTCGGGGCTTGCTTATGCTGATGGTGATTTTATGCCTACTTTGCCCATTGATTTTGATATATGCGACCCCGCGAATGCCGCTTATGTGGATTGGGCAGCTACCGGATTTACTATTGATAATAGTGGTGCTGCTGATGGCGACCAAATTGTATTGTTTGATGGTAGTGGCAGTTTGCAAGATGCCGTGCAATGGGGAGGTGGTGCTTGTTTATTGACTGCTGATAATACCACAGTTAGTACTTGTGGCGGCAATACAAGCTACACTTTGGGCTCGCCTACTTGGAATGGTCAAGGGAATCGGGGTTTGCTCCCTGCTGCTTTACAGCCTGGAGGAGTTTGCTATCAGTCGGGAGTTTCATTTACTATGCCCCCTATTTCCGGTAGTTTGTATTGCGACTTAACAAATTCTACCAATACAGGTGGCAATATTCAGGATAGTGATGTATTAACAGGTTGTAATTCTTCTTTTCAACGCACTACTTTGCCCGCTTCTAATAGTGTGGTAGACCGTTGTGCTGGTTGGCAAAAAAGCGAACACCCTAATCCGGGTTTAGCCAATACTGCTCCGGTGGATTTATTTACATCGGCTACCAACCTGATACAGTGTACACCCGCGCCTGCTACTTTTAGTATAGAGGTATATAACTACCAACAGGTAGAGCCTACTATTAGTACTAGTGACGGAAAACACGGCTCTTTTGTACTTGTGAATGGTGGCTCGCCTATTGCTTGGGATTCTATTATTCCCAACACAACCACAGGTACTACTACTTTATCTTTTACCTATACGCCCCCTGCAACAGGTACTTATACACTCTCTTTTGTATGGGACGATAAAACAAATGCTCCCATAGCTGCTTCTAATGTAGGCTCTAATCTCACGGCAAACCCCGCTAATGTGGCTTCTAATAGCGATTGTTATATGGTATATACAGCTATTGTGAATGTAATTACACCGCTCGCTACCTCAAAAACATCAATTTCTTGTCCTACTGATTTTCCGGTGGGTGTAGTAAATATCAGTTCTTTGATTAGCGGTGGTTTGAATAATACTTATCAGTTGTATCAAGGTGGAACCGGTTCTCCGGCAAGTGGAGGTACACCGGTAGGAAGTAGCAATACCACTGGTTTATTTCAATTACCTACCACTTTAACTAATAATTTGTATGTAATAGTTACAGACGGCTCGGGTTGTTTTGCACCTGTTCAGATAGATATTAACTCTAATTGCAGATTAGCTCCTGTTTGTCCTGAAACATTTGTGAATACGGGCAGTACTGCGAATGGCAGCAATTTATGTGTGGGAGATGGTGTAACACTTTGTTTTGATGGTGATTATTTGCCGGCAGGTGGAACATTGTCTTGGTATAGAAGTACAACAAATGATCCGAATACTGCTACTTCGCAAACTTTAGTATGTACTAAAACAATCCCTACTCCTGTGCCACAGCCTGTACCTGTTACTATTCGTTGGGATAATATAAGTGCTGGTGTAGTAACACCGGGTACACCGCCGCCTTGCGCTGATGCTTTGGCAACGGCAGGCTCTGCTACTGCACCTTCAGGTAATGGGGGAGTAACTATTGCTAATACTACAGCTACTCCTTGTGGGGCTGATCAGCACATGTCTATTGCTGGTATAGATGCCAGCAATGCCGCCATAGATCTAAACGAATATTCTCAATTTACATATTCTTATACAGTGCCTGCAGGCTGTACTTTGGATATTTCAAGCGTTACTTTTGGACATTCGCGCTCGGGAGCTGGTGCTTCGCAAGGAGCTATTTATTATAGTTTGAATGGAGGAGCTTACACACAATTGGGTTCAAATTATACTATATCTAATGTTGCTCCCTGTGGTTCTTTTTCAGGTTCTATTGGTTCTACCGGTCTTACGGGTAGCGTAACCTTGGGATTGAGGATTCATGGTTGGGCAGCGTCAAGCACAGCTACTTCTACTAATTATAGAATAGATGATTTAACGGTTAGTGCTTCAGTTAAATGTCCTACTAATTATTATTGCGGTGCTATTTGTTGTGATGCTCCTTCACTTATTACTACTGATATGTGTACGGGAGCAACGAGTGTGCCTTATTATTATTTTCCTGTAATAAGTCCGTTTACTTCCGGCTGCCCTATTGCTGCACCCGATGAAGCAGACGCAATAGGCTCTCCTGTTAATATCAATGTATCTTGCCCAACGCTTACGCTTTCCGGCGGAGGCACTGCTTGTGCGCCGGGACCTGTTGTTTTAAATGTGGTTTTAAGTGCGGGTTCTTTGGCTAATTATACTTTTGATTTAATTAAAGATGGTGTTACTGTTCAAAATGATGTCAGTGCTTCTACTTTTAATTTAACCTTACCCGCCGAAAGCGGTACTTATATAATAGGAGATGTGAAAGTGGCGGCAGGTGCTCCCGCAGGTACTTGTACTCCGGTTGTTTTGGGTAGTGCCACTGTACAAATTAATGCTTTGCCTGATGTTACATTGAGCGGCTCTACTACTGTATGCCCCGGACAGACTGCTATTATTACGGGAGCTATTACTGTCAATAGTGGTACTTTGCCTTTTGATGTTGTTTATGCCATTGATGGCGTTGATCAACCGGTTGCTTCTATATCTTCCACAACACTTAATATATCTATTCCTATTGCATTGGGAAGCGGTGCGCATACCATTACTATTTCAAGTATTGCAGATGCTACAGGTTGTGCGGGAACTGATAGCGGTTCGGCTACAGTAAATGTATCTGCTTTGCCAATTGCTCCTGTTGCTGTTGGTGATACTTTGTGCTATAATGGCGTAGGTACTGTAAATCCTACTTATTCGGTACAAGACCCGGGTGTGGGGA
Source organism: Sphingobacteriales bacterium (assembly GCA_016711285.1). NCBI lineage: Bacteria > Pseudomonadati > Bacteroidota > Sphingobacteriia > Sphingobacteriales > Sphingobacteriales bacterium. The sequence goes on along the minus strand of JADJTG010000012.1, from coordinate 421,255 downwards.
TTACTGTAAATTGGTACGATGCGGCAGCGGGTGGTGCAGCTTTGGCAACGGGTATAAGTTATACACCGGTAGCTATCACTCCTACAGGACCCTATCCGCAAACGATTACTTATTATGCCGAAACCGAAAACACAAGCGGTTGTATCAGTGCCACACGTACATCGGTATCGGTGATGATTGACCAAGAAATCAGTTTTGTTCTTAATCATAGTTGCGTTGATGCAGGTGGTGTAGCGGTCAGTGATTCTGCTACTTTCTATATCAATATTCAAAGTATTACGGGAGCTACGGCTACTACAGCTATTTCGGCGAGCAACGGTACAGAAACCTATTCTTCAACTTATTCTGGTACAGGTGATGTATTAGTAGGTCCTTTTAGCTATGCTAACGGAACTGTTACAGTTACTTTGGGTAGTGGCACTTGTGCTGAAACACTCACTTTTGCACCCCAATTATGCGATAATAACACGGTGCTGATTGTGTGTAATTGTGATGGCTCGGCAGGTGATTTGAATGGTGAGGTAATTCCGGGGACTTTTAATACAGTCGGTCATACTTTAGTTTATTTGTTGGTGTATCGCAGCGATTGGGACGTAGCCAATGGAGCAGCACCTACCGCAGGCGAAATCGTTCAGAGCAATAGTACAGGTATATTTACAGGTGTTGAAACCGGAACGTATGAAATATATGCCATCAACTATCTTACTGCTGATGCTGCTGCTATTACATCAGATATTGCGGTAGGCGATAATATAGATACTTTTATTGCTACTGCTGATGCCGGAAGTGGCACGACAGCAGATCCTTATACCAATACTACACCTTGCTGGGAGGCTATATTTGAAACAGCTACCGTAAATATTAGTTGTCTTTGTTGTATTGCTGAAGCCGGTACATTAACTCCAATTAATGATATTTGTGAAGGATTGGGTATTGTTACTGACTCTGTTTATGTTGCTCCTGCTGTTGATCCTACAACAGATATAACTTTAGGAGCAGATTATTTTTATACTTATATATTAGTGGATAGTGCAGATACAATAGAAGCCCAAAATGCAACAGGTACTTTTACTGCTGCTGATTTGCCTGCCGGAGATTATTGTGTATATGGAATTTCTTATAAAGACAATACAGTAGATACTGAAGATGGTATTATTATAAATATTGGACAATTGTATAATGCGCTTGGGGCAATTACAGATGCAGGTGCTACGCTGTTGAATGCCCCTTGGGCTACCACGCCCGGTACTGCTTGCATGGATATTAGTGCGGCGGAATGTTTTACTGTAAATCCTTTGCCGGACATAACAGTATTGAATGATACTTTGTGTGGCAGTGGCACGGTAGATTTGACAACCTTGGTGAGTGGCGGCACAGGTACATTGGGCTATTCCACTTCGGTGAGTGGTCCTTTCAGTGCCTTGGGCAGCATATCGGTGGGAGCAACTACCACCTATTATGTGCGTGACAGTATCGCAGCTACGGGCTGTTTGGATATAGATACTTTACAAATTATCGTCAATCCTTTGCCGGACATAACAGTATTGAATGATACTTTGTGTGGCAGTGGCACGGTAGATTTGACAACCTTGGTGAGTGGCGGCACAGGTACATTGGGCTATTCCACTTCGGTGAGTGGTCCTTTCAGTGCCTTGGGCAGCGTATCGGTGGGAGCAACTACCACCTATTATGTGCGTGACAGTATCGCAGCTACGGGCTGTTTGGATATAGATACTTTACAAATTATCGTAAATCCTTTGCCGGACATAACCGTATTGAATGATACTTTGTGTGGCAGTGGCACGGTAGATTTGACAACCTTGGTGAGTGGCGGCACAGGTTCATTAGGCTATTCCACTTCGGTGAGTGGTCCTTTCAGTGCTTTGGGCAGTGTGTCGGTGGGAGCAACTACCACCTATTATGTGCGTGACAGTATCGCAGCTACGGGCTGTCGTGATATAGATACTTTACAAATTATAGTAAATCCTTTGCCGGACATAACCGTATTGAATGATACTTTGTGTGGCAGTGGCACGGTAGATTTGACAACCTTGGTGAGTGGCGGCACAGGTACATTGGGTTATTCCACTTCGGTGAGTGGTCCTTTCAGTGCCTTGGGCAGCGTATCGGTGGGAGCAACTACCACCTATTATGTGCGTGACAGTATCGCAGCTACGGGTTGTTTGGATATAGATACTTTACAAATTATAGTAAATCCTTTGCCAACCTTTACGGCAACTCCTACGCACCCCACTTCTTGTACACCGCCTGATAATGTAGGTTCTATTACTTTATCAAATTTGGTTAATTTGAGTGTTGGTGTGGATTCTATCTCTATTGACGGTGGCACTACCTATAATTTACTTACTTCTTTGACTATTGGTTCATTGTCTTCAGGTGATTATAATGTGGTACTTAAAAATGCAATGGCGGATTGTATCTCAGCTACTTCTTTGGTTACTATTAATGCTGTTCCGGGTGCACCTGCTGCTCCTACCGCGACCATAGATGCTGTTTGTGAAGGCAGTAATATTATAGTGAATATTACAAGCCCTGCTATGTTGGGAGCAAATGAACAATTTGAATGGTTTACAGATGCCGGTGCAACTACAGCAGCGAATCCTGCTACTTCTACCAGTTCTACTTATTCGCCAAGTATTGCTCCTACAAGTAGCGGTAATTTGTGGGTAAGAATTAGAAATACAGCTACAAATTGTATATCTTCTTTGGTGCAAATACCTTATACCGTAAATACTCAACCTACCGCTGGTGCTGATAATGTGGCAACTGTATGTAATGCAGGTAATGCCCCCAGTTTATTAGATTTGACAGCTTTGTTGAGTGGTGCAGATACCGGAGGCAGTTGGGCTGAAACCTCTTCTACTGCTTCAGGCGTATCGTTGAGCAATCCCGCTTCGCTTGACTTTACAGGAGTAGCTGAAGGTACTTATACATTTGTTTATACGCTTGCAGCTGTAAGCCCTTGTTTGCCTGATACCGCAGTATTTACGATTACGGTAGAATCTTGTTTTGACTTGGCTTTAACAAAAACTTTGACAACAACAGGTACTATCAATTTAGGGGATACGATTACTTTTGATATTACTGTTTATAATCAAGGTACGGTTACGGCTTATGATGTAGAAATAACGGATTATTTTAATGCAGCTAATTTAACATTTGTCTCTGCAACTTCTGTTTCTTCTGGTACTACAACTGCTAATGGTTATATTATTGACCAAATAGCCACCGGAGGAGGTAGTGCTGTAGTGACTGTTACTATGATTGTTAATCCAACATTTACTGGTACGACTCTCATAAATAATGCAGAAATTAGCTTTGCAACTAATGTAGATAACAGTATAGTTCCTGCTACCGACCGCGATAGTGTGCCGGGTAATGAAACTGGAACTGTGCCGGATCCGAATGATAACGATACCGGAGCTACGGACGGAAGTGATGACTACGATCCTGCTGAGATTAGATTGTGTCCTACTTGTCCTACTTTCCCTTGGGACGGTAATTGAACTTTATTCTTTGATAGTAAAAAAAATAAAAATATCAACCAATGAATAAATTTTTAAAAGATTTCTTAAAATTATTAACGATTATCTGTATTGTAGCAACGAATCAGTTGCTTACGGCACAGGTAGTTATTAATGAAGTTCAACCTGATCCTGGCAATGGAGAATCTGGGACAGGTGAATTTATTGAATTGTATTGCCCTCCGGGGGTACCTTGTGATGTAGGTTGCCATATTATCGCTACAGATGATAATAATATACTCACTATACCTGCTGGAACTATTATTCCGGCGGGCGGGTATTTAGTGCTGGGAAATTCTACCAATTTTACAGGGGGCGTTAGTAATAATGGTCTTTCCCAAACAGCCGGAGACTTTAACGGCTGGACCGCCGCAGGTGCAGGCTCTAATGTAGTATTTGTTAATTTAGCAACTTGTAATTGTGTGTCGAGTAGTACCTCTGCTGTTGCCTATGATAATGGAACAAGTTTTATTACAAATGGAGATGGACAACGCATTGTATTCTTTGACCCTACGGGTGCAATTGTAGATGCGGTATCCTACTGTTCTCAAGCGGGTGCTAATTTGAATGCCTCAACTTCATTATGTACGCCCGGTAATTATGAAAATGATCCTGATGGTTGTGGACTCTTGTTAGGTAGCACAACTTCGGGAGGTTTGTGTACACAAGATGGTTCTCCTCTAGGAGGTACTCAACCTGAAGGATTAGCTTATACCTATGGTACTTGTGGGGGATTTCCTATATCAGATGTTGGAGGTACTTGTACGCCGCCTGTAGGAGGTATTAATTTACCTGCCATTGGTGACGCAGCTTATGAATATGTCAATGTTTGTATAACAGGGTGTAATTCCAGTATCTCACGGCAAACAGACGGCTCCACAACATGGATAGATGATAATAGCCCAACTCCGGGCAGAGCCAATGATTTAGGTGCAGCAACAGCAACCGTGGCTCTTGTATCTTCCTGTGTCAATTTTGTTCCTCCTGTTATTCCGATATTTGATTACGATATTCAACACCATGAAAATGATAATCCTGTTATTAATGTTACAGTATGTCAGAATACGCCTATAAACTTTGCTTTTACGGGTGAGATGCTGAATTTTATGGATATTAATAATGGTGTTGCAAATACCGCAACATCTAGTTCTGGAGGAAATACAACCGTTAATCAAAGCGGTGCTACTGCTGCTGCTAATGTTACATTAAATCCAGCCCCAACAGTAAGTATCCCTGATGCTAACGGTGTTCGCACTGTTACTGATACGGTACAAACATCAAATACTACGGTAGGTACTTATACGCTTACTTTTGCGATGCGCGAATCTACCAAAGGTAATAATAGCTCAAGTGGAGGCGAATGTTATTATCGCTATACAGTGAATGTAACAGTAGCTGCCGAACCTGCTGCTCCGGTAGCAGCAATATCATCTCCGGCTTGTTGGAGTGGTAGCGGCACTGTTTCTGTTCCTTTTGCTGTGACATCTTTAACAGCCGGTGATGAAATACGTTGGTATGATGCGGCTACAGGAGGTACTTTATTGGGTACTTCCACTACTACTGCTACCACACTCACTATTACACCTGATGGTACTTGCCCACAAACAGCTACGGTGTATGCTTCCGTAGCACGTCCGGGTTGTTGCGAATCCGTTACACGCACTGCTGTTACAACAGATATATATGTGCAGCCTTCTTTTTCTTTGACAGAAACGGCTACGCCTACTTGTGCCGATAATACTTCTACTATTGGATTCAATACGTTTCCTACCGCTTGTTCAGCTTATGAATATAGTTATAGTATTGGCGGAACATCTTATGGGGTGGGTGGAACAGCACCTACTTCTTTTGCAAGTGTTACTTCTGGTACAATAATGTCAAGTGTTGCACCTTCAACACCTATCTATGTTCGTTTGAGGGTAAGTGCTTCTGCTGCTTGTGTGGCAGATCAAACTCTTACAACAAGTGTGGCGGCAGCAGGTTGTTGTGTGCCTCCCGCCTACACCGCAGTACCTTCTTGTGCAGGTGCTGATCAAGATGAATTTTATATCATAGTAAGCGGCTTAACTGCTTCTGAAACCTATGATGTAAATATTACTGGTGCAGCAGCCGAGGCCGGAACTGTGGGTACTGGTGGTTCGGGTATCAATGATATCGGCAATACAGGAGCAACTACCTATACTTTTGGTCCTTTTGTAAATGACCTGAGCGGTACGCAGGTGGTGAGTATAGAAATTACTGACCAAGCCAATGCAGCTTGTCCGGTGACAACGGAAGTAGTACCTGTATTGTGTGGATACACGCAGGGTTGCTCTTGCGATGCCCCTCAAATATTGGCACAATTTGCTCCGCTTACTGTTAATAGTGGCACTATCAATAATACTACTTATGTATATGTACTGGTAGATGATAATACAGGAAATGTGGCGGTAGTCAATAATACAGGTTTATTTACAAGTATTATTTCGCCTAATCCATACACAGTTTATGCTTTTAATGTGTTGAATGCTGATTTGGCAGCTTTTCTGGCAGATGCCGGAATTCAGGTAGGTTCGCCTTATGCTACACCTGCTACTTCTTGTGTAGGTCCTTGTGCGAGTCAATCCTATAATTGCAATTGCTGTAATCCGAGTGCAGGTACACAAAGTACGGCAAGTTGTACTTCTATATGTTCCGATACAGGAACCGGAAGTGTAGCTTCTACCATCAATGTAGCCGTAGATTTTGGTGCTGCTTTGCCGGCTGCCAACTATGCTTATGTATGGTATGTGGTGGCAGCAGACGGCACAATAGAAGCAGTTATTTCTTCTGCTAACTACAACTCGGCAATACCTGCCAATTTTAATGATGATTTATCAATTCCTGCCGGCTTAACAGCAGGTAGTTATTGTATTCAGGGCTTAAATTATGATCCTGCTGATGCTGATTTGGCTGTTAATCCTTTACCTGCCTTAAATGATAATATCAATACTTATTTGGCAACGCTCACGGAAAATGATGCAGTAGCAACGGCAGCGGGTGTTGTATGCGGTGATATAAATGTAAGTGCTTGTACAGCATTTACTGTTTTAGACCCGATTGTTATTACAGCAGTAGCATCTTGTACAGGAGCAGGTGGTGTAGCCGCCGCCGATAATGAATATTATGTGGCTGTTACAGCTATCACAGGTGGTTTGGCTGATTATAGCGTTTCTATTGGAGCGGCTACTCAAACTTTTAGCGGTAGTACTTTATATTTCGGTCCTTATGTGCATAGTGGAACAGGATTGGGTACTCAAACCGTAACAGTAACCGATGCCAACGCTGTTGCTCCTTGTACTGCTTGTACTGCACAAGTGGAGGTAGTAGAAGCCTTGTGTCCTTTAGCCGAAAACTCCTGCGATTGTACAGCCTCTCCCAATTCGGGAACTATTATCGCACAATCTACACCGGGTACATTTAACAGCAACGGCTATACACAGGTATATATATTGGTAGAAAATGACGGCACTTACAACGGTTCTGCTTTGGCTGTAGGTGCTATTATTGATGCCAATCATACCGGCTTGTTTACAGGTTTAGAGAATGGAGATTATGAAATATACGCTTTAAATGTATTGGATAGTGAGTTGGCGAGTTTAGAAAGTGCTTTATTGGGAGCCGGAACATTTTTGGCAGTAGATGGAGATGTAAGTGATAATGCTGCTATTGCAGATGTAATAGCAAAAACTGCTCCTTTTGACATCTATTGCTACATCGCTTCTGCCCCTGCTCCTTATGCGGTAGCTTGTAATTGTTGTGTTGCCGATGCCGGTGATTTAGAGCCGACAACACCAACTACTGCACCGTTTGAAATTTGTGAGGGTAGCGACTTATTGGACGATGCTGCTGCTTCGGCAGCGTTTGGTGCAGTTTATACGCAAATAGACGAAATTACACCTATTCCTGCCGCCGATTACGAATATGCTTATATTTTGGCGGATAGTTTGGGTGAAATTTTACAATATAACCTGAGCGGCGATTTTGATTATTCATTACTGCCTGCGGGTACTTATGATATATTTGGATTATCCTACAATATTGTATTGAATACACCTGCTTCGGTATTATCTTATTTGAGTAGTATTGATGGAGCAGCCGACCCCGCCGATAATGATATTCAGGAAATTGTAGATGCCGATAATGACAACAGCAGCGATGATGTAAGCAATGGAACTGTTGCTATTTCACCTACTCCTGCTACGGTAGGTTTATTGTGTTTGGATTTAGATGAAGCCAATACAACTGCCGTAAAAGTTCAGGTTATTATTCTGCCGCTTCCTATTGCTAATCCGGTTACTTTGGTTTTGTGTGATGATGGAGACGGAACAGTAGATTTTACTTTAGCTGATGCTGAGAATCCTGCTGCAAGCACCAACCAAGGCGATGGTGATTCTACCTTGGGCGAAATAGCACAAGATGAAGTGGATAACGGCGTAAGTGGTTTGACGGTTACTTATCACGCCACACAAGCCGATGCTGATGCTGACCTCAACGCTATTACTACGGAAGTTGTATCAGTGGGTGTAGATGAAACAATTTATGCAAGAGTAGAAACAGCAGATGGTTGTTATGCCATTGCTCCTGTTACTTTAACTGTAAATCCATTGCCTGTTGTAATGGCTGATACTTTAATATTATGCGATAACAATGGAGATGGCAGTGCTGCATTTGATTTAACCAGTGCAGTAGTTACAAGTACGGTTGGAGCGGTTATTACTTATCACGCTACACAGGCAGATGCTGACGCGGGTGCAAATGATTTATCAAGCCCTTATACTTCAAGCGGAACTACCTTATATGTAAGAGTGGAAGATGCATTAAGTGCTTGCTATAACACTACTACCTTATTGTTGCAAATTGCTCCTGATTTAACAGCTAATGCAGTAACCTTAACACTTTGCGATACAGATACAAATACAGGTAATACGTTAAATTTTGATTTAACTGCGGCAGAAGATGCAACAGCAGTGAGCAATACTTCAGCAACAGATGTTGACAACGGCGTAAGTGGCTTAACAGTTACCTATCATTTAACTCAAGCTGATGCAGATGCAGATATTAATGCAATAAACCCTACTAACCCTTTTGCGGGTGCGAATGGTCAAATTTTATATGCACGTGTAGAAGATGCTTCCGTGCTACGGTACGGCTACGGTTACTTTAGTAATAAATCCATTGCCTGTATTGACCGCACAAACACCGAGCTATGTGTAGATGCAAATCCATACAATTTGACGAGTTTGGCAAGTGCGATGACAGCGAGTGCGGGTATTTTTGTATATGAAGTAGGCGGCGTAGCAGTTGCAGATGCCACAAGCTATACAGCCGCCGATGGCGATGTAGTAGATGTGACGTTTACCGATGCAGCGACAGGCTGTGTAAACACAACAACGATTACTTTCACCGTGAACCCATTACCTGTATTGACCGCACAAACACCGGAGCTATGTGTAGATGCAAATCCGTACAATTTGACGAGTTTGGCAAGCGCGATGACAGCGAGTACGGGTATTTTTGTATATGAAGTAGGTGGTGTAGCAGTTGCAGATGCCACGAGCTATACAGCCGCCGATGGCGATGTAGTAGATGTGACGTTTACCGATGCAGCGACAGGCTGTGTAAACACAACAACGATCACTTTCACCGTGAACCCATTACCAGTACTCACCGCACAAACACCGGAGCTATGTGTAGATGCAAATCCATACAATTTGACGAGTTTGGCAGGTTCAATGACAGCGAGTGCGGGTATTTTTGTATATGAAGTAGGTGGTGTAGCGGTTGCAGATGCCACAAGCTATACAGCCGCCGATGGCGATGTAGTAGATGTGACGTTTACCGATGCAGCGACAGGCTGTGTAAACACAACAACGATTACTTTCACCGTGAACCCATTGCCTGTATTGACCGCACAAACACCGGAGCTATGTGTAGATGCAAATCCATACAATTTGACGAGTTTGGCAAGTGCGATGGCAGCGAGTACGGGCATTTTTGTATATGAAGTAGGCGGTGTAGCAGTTGCAGATGCCACAAGCTATACAGCCGCCGATGGCGATGTAGTAGATGTGACGTTTACCGATGCAGCGACAGGCTGTGTAAACACAACAACGATTACTTTCACCGTGAACCCATTGCCTGTATTGACCGCACAAACACCGGAGCTATGTGTAGATGCAAATCCATACAATTTGACGAGTTTGGCAAGCGCGATGACAGCGAGTGCGGGTATTTTTGTATATGAAGTGGGCGGTGTAGCAGTTGCAGATGCCACAAGCTATACAGCCGCCGATGGCGATGTAATAGATGTGACGTTTACCGATGCAGCGACAGGCTGTGTGAACACAACAACGATCACTTTCACCGTGAACCCATTACCGATAGTAAATGCAGTACTATTAGAGCAATGTGATAATGACACGAATCCTACAAACAGTATAAGTTTTAATTTGAATGCGGCAGAAGATGCAGGGAATAGTTTGAATGTAAATGGAATAGATGTTGATAACAGCGGAGATGCAACGACTGGTGGCTTAACGGTAAGTTATCATACTGTAGCTGATGCAGATAATAATGTAAATGCGTTAAACCCCACGAATCCATATATGGGTTTAGATGACGTGGTACTCTATGTAAGAATAGCGGACGCTAATGGATGTTATACAACGAGTACAGTAACATTGAATGTATTACCATTGCCTATATTGACCGCACAAACACCGGAGCTATGTGTAGATGCAAATCCATACAATTTGACGAGTTTGGCAAGTGCGATGACAGCGAGTGCGGGCATTTTTGTATATGAAGTAGGCGGTGTAGCAGTTGCAGATGCCACGAGCTATACAGCCGCCGATGGCGATGTAGTAGATGTGACGTTTACCGATGCAGCGACAGGCTGTGTAAACACAACAACGATTACTTTCACCGTGAACCCATTACCAGTACTCACCGCACAAACACCGGAGCTATGTGTAGATGCAAATCCATACAATTTGACGAGTTTGGCAAGCGCGATGACAGCGAGTGCGGGTATTTTTGTATATGAAGTAGGTGGTGTAGCAGTTGCAGATGCCACGAGCTATACAGCCGCCGATGGCGATGTAGTAGATGTGACGTTTACCGATGCAGCGACAGGCTGTGTAAACACAACAACGATCACTTTCACCGTGAACCCATTACCAGTACTCACCGCACAAACACCGAGCTATGTGTAGATGCAAATCCATACAATTTGACGAGTTTGGCAGGTTCAATGACAGCGAGTGCGGGTATTTTTGTATATGAAGTAGGTGGTGTAGCGGTTGCAGATGCCACAAGCTATACAGCCGCCGATGGCGATGTAGTAGATGTGACGTTTACCGATGCAGCGACAGGCTGTGTAAACACAACAACGATTACTTTCACCGTGAACCCATTGCCTGTATTGACCGCACAAACACCGGAGCTATGTGTAGATGCAAATCCATACAATTTGACGAGTTTGGCAAGCGCGATGACAGCGAGTGCGGGTATTTTTGTATATGAAGTGGGCGGTGTAGCAGTTGCAGATGCCACAAGCTATACAGCCGCCGATGGCGATGTAGTAGATGTGACGTTTACCGATGCAGCGACAGGCTGTGTAAACACAACAACGATTACTTTCACCGTGAACCCATTGCCTGTATTGACCGCACAAACACCGGAGCTATGTGTAGATGCAAATCCATACAATTTGACGAGTTTGGCAGGTTCAATGACAGCGAGTGCGGGTATTTTTGTATATGAAGTAGGTGGTGTAGCGGTTGCAGATGCCACAAGCTATACAGCCGCCGATGGCGATGTAGTAGATGTGACGTTTACCGATGCAGCGACAGGCTGTGTAAACACAACAACGATCACTTTCACCGTGAACCCATTGCCGATAGTAAATGCAGTACTATTAGAGCAATGTGATAATGACACGAATCCTACAAACAGTATAAGTTTTAATTTGAATGCGGCAGAAGCTGCAGGGATTAGTTTGAATGTAAATGGAATAGATGTTGATAACAGCGGAGATGCAACGACTGGTGGCTTAACGGTAAGTTATCATACTAGCCAAGCTGATGCAGATAATAATGTAAATGCGTTAAACCCCACGAATCCATATATGGGTTTAGATGACGTGGTACTCTATGTAAGAATAGCAGACGCTAATGGATGTTATACAACGAGTACAGTAACATTGAATGTATTACCATTGCCTGTATTGACCGCACAAACACCGGAGCTATGTGTAGATGCAAATCCATACAATTTGACGAGTTTGGCAGGTTCAATGACAGCGAGTACGGGCATTTTTGTATATGAAGTGGGTGGTGTAGCAGTTGCAGATGCCACAAGCTATACAGCCGCCGATGGCGATGTAGTAGATGTGACGTTTACCGATGCAGCGACAGGCTGTGTGAACACAACAACGATTACTTTCACCGTGAACCCATTGCCTGTATTGACCGCACAAACACCGGAGCTATGTGTAGATGCAAATCCATACAATTTGACGAGTTTGGCAGGTTCAATGACAGCGAGTGCGGGCATTTTTGTATATGAAGTAGGCGGTGTAGCAGTTGCAGATGCCACAAGCTATACAGCCGCCGATGGCGATGTAGTAGATGTGACGTTTACCGATGCAGCGACAGGCTGTGTAAACACAACAACGATTACTTTCACCGTGAACCCATTACCTGTATTGACCGCACAAACACCGGAGCTATGTGTAGATGCAAATCCATACAATTTGACGAGTTTGGCAAGTGCGATGACAGCGAGTGCGGGTATTTTTGTATATGAAGTAGGCGGTGTAGCAGTTGCAGATGCCACAAGCTATACAGCCGCCGATGGCGATGTAGTAGATGTGACGTTTACCGATGCAGCGACAGGCTGTGTAAACACAACAACGATTACTTTCACCGTGAACCCATTACCAGTACTCACCGCACAAACACCGGAGCTATGTGTAGATGCAAATCCATACAATTTGACGAGTTTGGCAGGTTCAATGACAGCGAGTGCGGGTATTTTTGTATATGAAGTAGGTGGTGTAGCGGTTGCAGATGCCACAAGCTATACAGCCGCCGATGGCGATGTAGTAGATGTGACGTTTACCGATGCAGCGACAGGCTGTGTAAACACAACAACGATCACTTTCACCGTGAACCCATTGCCTGTATTGACCGCACAAACACCGGAGCTATGTGTAGATGCAAATCCATACAATTTGACGAGTTTGGCAGGTTCAATGACAGCGAGTACGGGTATTTTTGTATATGAAGTGGGCGGTGTAGCAGTTGCAGATGCCACAAGCTATACAGCCGCCGATGGCGATGTAGTAGATGTGACGTTTACCGATGCAGCGACAGGCTGTGTAAACACAACAACGATCACTTTCACCGTGAACCCATTGCCGATAGTAAATGCAGTACTATTAGAGCAATGTGATAATGACACGGATCCTACAAACAGTATAAGTTTTAATTTGAATGCGGCAGAAGATGCAGGGAATAGTTTGAATGTAAATGGAATAGATGTTGATAACAGCGGAGATGCAACGACTGGTGGCTTAACGGTAAGTTATCATACTAGCCAAGCTGATGCAGATAATAATGTAAATGCGTTAAACCCCACGAATCCATATATGGGTTTAGATGACGTGGTACTCTATGTAAGAATAGCGGACGCTAATGGATGTTATACAACGAGTACAGTAACATTGAATGTATTACCATTGCCTGTATTGACCGCACAAACACCGGAGCTATGTGTAGATGCAAATCCATACAATTTGACGAGTTTGGAAAGTGCGATGACAGCGAGTGCGGGCATTTTTGTATATGAAGTAGGCGGTGTAGCAGTTGCAGATGCCACAAGCTATACAGCCGCCGATGGCGATGTAGTAGATGTGACGTTTACCGATGCAGCGACAGGCTGTGTAAACACAACAACGATTACTTTCACCGTGAACCCATTGCCTGTATTGACCGCACAAACACCGGAGCTATGTGTAGATGCAAATCCATACAATTTGACGAGTTTGGCAAGTGCGATGACAGCGAGTGCGGGTATTTTTGTATATGAAGTAGGTGGTGTAGCAGTTGCAGATGCCACAAGCTATACAGCCGCCGATGGCGATGTAGTAGATGTGACGTTTACCGATGCAGCGACAGGCTGTGTAAACACAACAACGATTACTTTCACCGTGAACCCATTGCCGATAGTATCGGCAGGTACTTATTCGCCTTTATGTGCAGATGCCTCAGCAATTACGTTGTCGGGCAGTCCTGTAGGTGGTACATTTAACGGTACAGGCGTAAGCAGCGGTAGTTTCTACGCTTCTATAGCAGGAGTTGGAACACATCTTATTACTTACATTTATACAGATGTTAATGGTTGTACGAACAGTGCAACAACGAATATAGTAGTGAATGATTTGCCAATAGTATCGGCAGGTACTTATTCACCTTTATGTGCAGATGCCTCAGCAATTACATTGTCGGGCAGCCCTATAGGTGGTACATTTAACGGTACAGGCGTAAGCGGAACAACGTTTGACCCTGCTGCAGCTAATTTGGGTGTAAATATTATTACTTATATTTATACAGATGTTAATGGTTGTACAAATAGTGCAACAACTGATATTGTTGTGCAAGATTGTACACTTCCTTGCCCTGTATTATTGACTTCAGATGCTTCTTCTAATGAGATTTGTACAAATTCTACTCTTAGCTTAAGTGCAACGATGAGTCCGACTACTGCTGTAGAGGGTACAGATTATACGGCAGCTTGGTATTTGATTTCAATAGATGGTGCGGCAGTGAGTCCTGCTCAATTAGTTTTAAGTACATTGAATGGAGATATTACGCCGACAAATACCGATCCTTGTGATCCGAAAGATTATACTTATGAATTGCGTGTAACTTGTGCTGTTGATAATAGCATCATTTATACCTCTACCGAAACGATTACGGTATTTCCTATTCCACAAGCTGGTTTGAGCTATGTAGTGCAAGGAGCTGGAACTTGTGAGGTATCTATTCAGCCTTTGTGCGCTAATTTAAGTATTACCAATGACCAAACGACTTTGGTATATGATAATGATTATTCATTACCTGAAGGTGCTGCTTCTTTAGATGTTACTTTCACTATTTTAATTGCTAATGCACCTGCAACTTGTAGTGTAACAGAAACCATAACGGCAACTTCACCAACTCCTCCTTCAGTAACTTCTATTGTTATTTGTAATGATGATTTGGCTGGTTTGGGATTGCAAGTTCAAAGCCCGGTGGCGGGTAGCACTTATTTATGGTATAGCGCACCTCGCGATGCCGCTAATCCTTTAACTAATTATTTGGCAAGCGGTACTAGCTATAATCCTAATCAAGATTTTGTAGCTGATGGTATTGCTCATACTGTATATATTTATCAGCAAGATGCAAGTGCTTGTGTTTCTGCCGCCGCAACAGCTAATTTCACCATTATACTTTGTGCTATGGTAACAGAGGTATGTAATTGTGATGGCAGTAGCGGTATTATACAAGTATATGCACAACCCGGGTCTTATACCGTAGATAATCATACTCAGATGTATTTGCTGGTAGATAGCAACGGTATAATTGTAGATGGCAGTGCCGATGGTACCTTTAATGCTGTAGCGACCGGATTATATGATGCTTATGCCTTGAATTATTTAACTACTGATTTGGCAAATATTCCTTCTTTTGCTGTTGGACAACCTATCAGCAATTTTACAGGCGGTACAACTCCGGGACCTTGGTCTTCTTTGAGTCCTTGCTGGGATTTAAGTGTGTCTTTACCTGTATCTGTCAATCAGTGTATTCCTGATTTAGCTCCTGTAAGTAACCCACAACTTTGCGAAGGTTTGACCTTAGATTTAGCAGCATTAACTCCTGCCGAATTAAATGGTGTAACAGCTCAATCGCAAGGCTGGTATGTAGGTACAAGCTCTACTTTGGTAGGTGGAGATTTGGCGGCGGTGAGTGTAGCCAACGGCGATCAATTTACATATAGTTTTGTATCTGATGGCGGTTGTACTGATAATGTCACTATTACAGTGACTGTCATTCCGAATCCTGTTGTTACTCCGCTTGTAATAAATGAAAATTGTGATGGTACTTTAGGCAACATTTCTTTTGCTTCTAATGGTGTTGATACTTATGCTTATAATATCGGTACTACCTTTATAACACCCGGAACTTTCACAACTACTGCTATTGATACAACCATTATTGGTGGTTTAGCTGCGGGTGATTATACGATTCGTGTACAAACACCGGAAGGCTGTTTTACAGATGTAGTTGCTACTGTTTTACCTGCTACTAATTGTTGTGATGGATTTGATAGCCCGACTTTGGCAGATATTCAATTCTGTGAAGATAATGCTACTGCCTCTACAGAAATTATTCCTGTCGGTGGTGGCACAGGTACTAGTGTTGCTCCTACTTCTGAAGCTGTTACAGCTACTTGGGGCTTTGACGGCGAAGTGCCTACGGGTGCTGCCGGAGATGTTGGTGCTGCCAATATATCGGTACTTGATGCAAGCGTAGGTGTAGGCAGTGGTGCGGTAACATACCCTGCCGGTAATGCGCCGACTTCTGCTGATGCGATATCCACCAACAGCTGGAATATCGCCACCGAAGCAGATGCTGTTGCTAACGATAAATATTTTGAATTTTGTGTAGATGCTGCAAACGGCTACACATTGGATATCACCTCCGTTTCTTTTGATAACGATGCTTCCAGCACAGGGGCTACTAATTTTGCACTCTATTATAATGGAGCACCTGTTGCGGGCGGTGCAGGTACAACTTCTCAAAATTTTACCACTAATCCGATGACGAGCGTGAGTGGCTTGACGGGTATTAGTGGTACTAATGTATGTATTCGTATTTATGCGTGGGGTGGTACTGCCACTACGGGTACTTGGCGTGTGGACAATGTGATACTCGGCGGAACTGTAAACAGTGCAGGTTCAGGAGCTCCTATTACTTATAATTTCTATGCTGATAATGCCGGAACACAAGGTGCAGCTATTAGCAGCGCACAAGGTGTAGCTTCTTACGACCCCGCTCCTGCGACTCCGGGTACTTATACTTATTGGGTAACTGCCACAGACGGAACTTGTGAAAGTGCGGCTGTTCCGGTAAGCCTTACTATTGATGCGGCTCCTGCTGCAACAGTGGCTGCCGGTGCTACCCTATGTAATGCTGCCGGTGGTGGTTCTCCTTCTACCATTGATTTAAGCACTCTGGTAAGTGCTACTACAAATGGGGTAGGTACTTGGGAAGATGCCAGTGGCAATACTTTAGCCTCCACTGCTATAGACGGCTCTGTATTGGGTGTCGGAACATTTGATTATAATTACATTGTTACACCAAGTGCGGGTTCTGTATGTGCTCCTGCTGTTTATCCTGTATCTATTGCAGTATTAAACTGTAACTGTGCCGGATTTGAAGATCCTACACTTGCCGATATTATCGCTTGCGAAACTGATACTTACGATTTGACCATCACTCCGCAAGGAGGTGGTTATACACCGGTTCCTGCCGTTTATACATGGAATTTTGATGGTGAAGTGACAAGCGGTATCGCCAGCAACAGTAGCACTACTGCCGGCAATGCGACAGTAGGAAGTGGTGTTGCCAACGTTTCTTTCCCGGGCGGTAATGGCTCTGCCGATGCTTACTCTGCTTCTGCTTGGGATACTTTGGCAGTATTTAATGCAGCAGCCGATGAATATTTTGAATTTTGCGTAAATGCAAATTCCGGCTTTATAACAGCTTTAGACAGTTTGGTATTTGATAATCGCGCTTCCAGCACTGGTCCGGCATTCTTTAATGTAGCAGTTTCGGTAGATGGTGGTGCTTATACATTTATCTCTAACGACAATCTCACCAACATCAATCCTTCCGGCTCGCCAATTACTTTTAGTACAAATAATATTGCACTCAATACCGCCGATGCCTCCACTATTTGTGTACGCATTTACGGTTATAATTCAGGTGCTGATGCCGGAACTTGGCGTGTGGATAATGTAGAATTATACGGCTCTGTTGTGCCTGCCGGAACAATCACTTATAATTTCTATCAAGATAATGGCGGCACAGCAGGCGCACCGATTAGCGGCGCACAAGGAGTAGCTTCTTATGTTGCAGGTATTACTCCTCCTGATACTGCTACTTATTGGGTAGTAGCTACCGATGGTGTTTGTAGCAGCAATGCAGTACCTGTTTTGGTTCAGATTGATGCAGCACCAATGGCAGTTGTAGGCGATACAGCTACTTTGTGTAATACAAGCGGAGGATTTTACGGCACTTCTTTGGATTTGAATACACTGATTACAAGCGGTGATATGAATGGTGTATGGACAGATGCAAGTAGTAATGTGGTATCTACTATTGATGGTACAACGCTTGCTTTGGGTACTCATACATACACATACACAATTACACCGCCTGTCGGCAGTCTTTGTCCTCCTGCTGTATATCCTGTAAATGTAGGGGTATTAGATTGTGCTACTGTTGCACCTTGCGATTTGGCAATTATTGCTACACCTTCGGCTTGTAATGGTTCAACTTATGATTTGACATTAGATGTTACCTTTATCAATCCTGTATCCGACAGCCTTTCTGTAATGGTAGATTCACTTGAATATACTTTTGCTTATACTACTTCGCCGCAGCAAATCATTATCAGCGGTCTTGACGGAGATGCAACAAGCGGTATTGTGGTGAGTGCAACAGACGCAGGTTCTGTAGCTCCAACAGGTACTTGGGTGTTGAATGAACTCTTGGCAGACCCTGATGCCGTTGCCGGTGATGCCAATGGCGATGGTACTATTAGTTCTTTGGCTGATGAATTTATTGAGTTGGTAAATGCAACCGGAACTACGGTTGATATTTCCGGCTGGACAATTTCTGATGCACTTTCTATTCGTCATACTTTCCCTGCGGGTACATTTGTGGCTCCGGGTCAGGCGGTAGTAGTATTCGGAGGAGGTACTCCAACCGGAACTTTTGGTAATGCTATTGTTCAGATAGCTTCTACTGGTGGTTTGAGTTTGAATAATACAGGTGATGATATTCTGGTGTTGAATGATGCTGCCGGAACGGTTATCGCATTGACTTACGGAAGCAATGCAGGGAATAATCAATCCATTGTTTTAAGCCCTGAAATAACAGGAACTACTTATGTGCAATCAGGTAGCTTCTCTCCGGGAACTTGGAATAATGGATTAGCCTTCGGCGATGTTTGCCAAACCACTACTACTTATGACGAACCTAATTGTGTGGTATGTATCAGCCCTGTAAATGCAGGAACTGACCAAAGTTCTACCATTTGCGGCGCAGAAAGCGGTTTGACAAGTATTGTGTTGAACAGTATTTTGACAGATGAAGATGCAGGCGGTACTTGGAGTATCGTAAGCGGTGTAGCAGGTGCTAACTTTGATGCAACTGCCGGTACACTCGACCCGAATGGTATTTATGGCACTTTCGTTTTTGAATATGTACTTACAGGTCTTGTTCCTTGTCCGAATGATACATCAATTGTTACTGTTAATATTATTACTCCGGCAATGGCAGGTACTGCCACCAATCCTGCTCCGATTTGCGCAGCAGCAAGTGGTTTGGCAGCGATAGATTTGGATAATCAGTTGAGCGGTGCTGATGCAGGTGGTACTTGGAGCATCGTAAGTGGTGCAGCAGGTGCAAACTTCGACACGGCAACAGGCATCATTGACCCGAATGGTTTGGCAGCCGGAACGTATGTGTTCCAATACTTAGTAGCTGCTAACGGAGCTTGCCCAAGCGACAGCGAGCAAGTGACTGTAACTATAGACGACCCTGCAAGTGCCGGTGTAGCCACCAACCCTGCTCCGATTTGTGCAGCAACAAGCGGTTTGGCAACGATAGATTTGGATAATCAGTTGAGCGGTGAAGATACAGGCGGTACTTGGAGCATCGTAAGCGGTGCAGCAGGCAGCAACTTCACGGCAGCAACAGGCGTATTGAATCCGAATGGCTTGGCAGCCGGAACGTATGTGTTCCAATACACAGTAGCTGCCAACGGAGCTTGCCCAAGCGACAGCGAGCAGGTGACTGTAACTATAGACGACCCTGCAAGTGCAGGCGTAGCTACCAACCCTGCCCCGATTTGCGCAGCAACGAGCGGTTTGGCAACGATAGATTTGGATAACCAGTTGAGCGGTGAAGATACAGGCGGTACTTGGAGCATCGTAAGCGGTGCAGCAGGCAGCAACTTTACAGCAGCAACAGGCGTATTGAATCCGAATGGTTTGGCAGCCGGAACGTATGTGTTCCAATACACAGTAGCCGCCAACGGAGCTTGTCCAAGTGACAGCAAACAAGTGACAGTAGTTGTAAATGCTACACCTACTATTATATCAGCCCCTGTTGTTTGTGATGATTTTGATGGTACTATTACCGTAAATGCTACTGTTGCAGGTGCTTTGGCTTTGGAATATCAATTAAATAATGGTGCATTCCAAAGCAGCAATGTATTTACCAACTTAGCTGATGGAACTTACACTGTGACAGTGCGCGTGGCAGGCAGCAGTTGTACTGCTACTCTGGGTAATCTTGTTGTAAACTGCGATGGTTTGCCTGAAGTTAATATAGATAAAGACGATGCCGATAACAGCGATGATATTCAATATATCCAAAGCGGAAATACGGCTACCTTTACTATCACTGTAAGCAATACCGGAACAGAGGATTTAATTAACGTAACGATTACTGACCCGCAAGCACCGGATTGTAATACAATGATTCCGGGTGTATTTGAAGTAGGTGAAGTATTTACTTATACTTGTACATTGGAAAATGTAACGGCTGACTTTATCAATACTATTTTTGTTACAGGTATTGGCATAGATAGCGGTGTTGAAGTAGAAGATCAGGACGATACAGAGGTAGATGTGTATCCGGCTTATCCGCAAATTGAAATTGTGAAATCGGCTTTGGACGGCACAGATACACAAACAATTGCTCAAGGCGGTACGGCTACTTTTGAAATTACAGTTACCAATACAGGCAGTGTTGATTTGATTAATGTTGTCGTACACGATGAGCAAACTACAGATTGTTATGCCGCTATCGGTTATTTGGCAGTAGGCGACAGTTTCTCTTATATCTGTACTGCGGATAATGTAGAAGAATCATTTACTAATATTGCCACTGTAAGCGGTACACCTGTTACAGGTGGTGATCCGGTGACAGATGATGACCCATCAGATGTAATTATCGGAACACCTGCTATCAGTATCGTAAAATCAGCTATCGACGGCAGCGATGTACAAACAGTGAATATAAATGGTACGGCTTATTTTGAAATTACAGTTACCAATACGGGTAATTTAGATTTACAAAATGTAACCATTACCGACCCGCAAGCACCGAATTGTAATACCGTGATTGAAGGTGTGTTTGAAGTAGGCGAAAGCTATACTTATACTTGTAGTGATAGCGGTGTGCAACAAAGCTACACCAATATTGCAAGTGTGACGGGTACACCGGTAGGTGGCGGAAACCCTGTTACCGATAATGACCCGTCTGATGTAAATGTGGTTATTCCACAAAACCCTGCTATCAGTATCGTGAAATCTGCCATCAACGGCAGCGATTCGCAAACTATCAATGTGGGCGGCACAGCTTATTTTGAAATTACAGTTACCAATACAGGTAATGTAGCTTTGCAAAATGTAACGATTACTGACCCGCAAGCACCAGATTGTGATACCGTAATTGAAGGAGTATTTGAAGTAGGCGAAAGCTATACTTATACTTGTAGCGATAGCAATGTACAACAAAGCTATACCAACATTGTAAGTGTGACCGGTACACCGGTAGGCGGCGGAAATCCTGTTACCGACAACGACCCGTCTGATGTAAATGTGGTGAATCCTCAGTATCCTTCTATCAATATTGTAAAATCTGCCATAGATGGTACAGATTCACAAACGCTTGAACCCGGCGAAACTGCGGTATTTAATATCGTGGTTACCAACACCGGAAATGTACCGCTCACCAACGTACAAGTGAATGACCCGCAAAGCCCTGATTGTAACGAATTTATCGGCAATTTGGCAGTTGGTCAATCTTATACCTATACTTGTTATATTGCCAACGTAACTCAATCATTTATCAATATCGCTACTGTTACAGGTACACCGGCGGGTGGCGGCAATCCTGTCACCGACCAAGACCCATCTGATGTAATTGTAGTGGATCAACCTGATATTTGTAACGACTTCGTGGTAGCGGCAAGTGCAGTGTGCGATAAAGAAACCGGAAACTTTATTTTGCTAGTTACCATTACAGGTGGCAATCCGGGTAATTTGGGTTATACGGTGAATAGTATTGTAACAGATGAAAATGGAAATGTGCTTTCTTCTACCAATGGTTATATAGGCGGTACATTTATTGACGGACCTTATCCGGGTAATAGCGGTTATTCTTACGAAGTTGTTGTCAATGCACACCCTGAATGTAGCGAAACCATCACTGATCCAAAAGTTCCTTGTACGCCGGTTACTGCCATTGACCTTATCCGTTTCAGTGGCGAAGTATTGCAGACAGGCAACGAACTCACTTGGATTACGGCTACCGAAACCAACAACGATTATTTCACTTTGTATCGCTCGGTGGACGGTATCAACTTTGAGCCAATTACCAATGTTGATGGTGCAGGAAATAGCAGCACCGACCGCACTTATACTTACTTGGATAAAGCCGCACCGCTCGGATTGAGCTACTACCGTCTTGAGCATACCGATTTCTTCGGCGAAGTGACTTCGGTTGAAAAAATTGTAGTGCTGGAGCGCGATGCTCTCAACGAGGGTGTAGTTGAAATTTATCCGGTACCGACCGTACATCAGGTAAATATAGATTTCGTGTCGTTGCAAACCGATATAGTAGAAATTACCATATTTGATGTAGCGGGTAAATTGATTGAAACTGTACAATACGAAGCAAAAGCGGGCAATAATACATTCAGTATTGATGTATCGCGCTATGCAGTGGGTACTTACACGGCAGTTTTGCGCACAGGCACATTCATAGAGCCGCTTCGTTTTGTAAAACAAGATTAACGACAATGAACAGGCATCATCATTGATGCATTGTTAATTGATGAATATAATCCCCGAAATCAAAAAGGTTTCGGGGATTTTTTTATGCCATAAAATAAAAGCTCCTGCAAAATCAGGGAAAAAATGCTCAGGTACGGGGTATAAAAAAACCGTCAGGGCTGAAAAAAACAAAAAAACTAAGCGTACCTAGCTCTAAATTAGGTGTACCTACCAAAAAGGTAGGTGAACCTACCCAAAAGCTAAGAGCACCTACCTCCGAGCAAGGTAGTACCTACGAAAAAGGTAGGTGAACCTACCCAAAAGCTAAGAGCACCTACCTCCGAGCAAGGTAGTACCTACCAAAAAGGTAGGTGAACCTACGAAAAAGCTAAGAACACCTACCTCCGAGCAAGGTAGCACCTACCAAAAAGCTAGGTGAACTTAAGAAAAAGATAGGTACGGCTAAAAAAGACACTCATCAAAAAAAAATCAGATTTTCAAGTATCGTTTTTTCTAAAAACATTGCAGGTCTGCGATATAAAAAACATTCATCAGGGGACTTTATATTATTAAAACTCAGATATTTATTTGGTATAAGTGTCCTTTAATTAAAAAACACCCTGCGAAACTTTACGAGCTTATCATTTTTTCTATGAAATTTTATGGGATACAATATTAATTTATCAGGAAAAGAGCAGGTTTTTGTAAGTATGCTTTTGTGTTTAATAGATTGATTTTTAATGAAATATAAATTTGTAAAAAAATAAAATACTTTTTCACAAACTATTTTCAGTCATTAAAATTTAAAAAGATGTAATTTCTCTGAAGTTACTGATTATTTAATTTTGTAGTACAATGAAAACATATAATTATATACTCAAGTACGAAGAACACACCCTTTATAATAGCTTGATGGATCATGAAAATGCGGAGTTTGGGTTGTGTAAGTAGGTGGTATAGCTAATAGTATGACGACAGAAACACAACATATTAACAGCGTGACAAAGGAACTTTTAAACAACGGTTTTCTTCACCTGACCGACCAGACCGAAGAGCAATTAAACGAGTTAATAAATTCGTTAGGACAGGTTATTTTTACTACTGACGTTGTTGTGAAACCTGAAAGCAAAGGAATGGTAACTTCTGCTCGTGGGCTTGACTTTCACACCGACCACCACAAAGCCAAATACATAATTTGGTATTGTTACAAACAGACCGACTTGGGTGGCGACAGTATTTTGATGGACGCAGAAAAAATTTACCAGCAACTTTCAGACGACCACAAACTGCAACTCAGTACAATTGAGCTTTTTGAACATAAAATTTTTCCGGACGACAAAGAAAGTTATCCTTTTGTGGCGACAGACGAAAACGGAAACAGAAAATTTTATTATTCATTTTGGCTTGTAAAGAACGAAGACAAACAAAATCCTGCAATGCTTGAATTTCAACGTCTGATTAAACAGACCGAACCGATAAGAATGAACTTAAAGGAGCGGGACATACTGGTTGTGGACAATCACAGAGTTTTTCACGGCAGGACACCAATTGAAGGAAGCAAAGACCGTTTCCTGAAAAGATTTTGGCTAACAACAAACAATTTATAAATCAGAAAAACGCAAAATGGAACAGACAATTTTAATTTATCCTGACTCGATTAGCGTAGAACGAGTTTCTTACCTAATCAATCAAAAGGGCATTGACCCTGTAATCGCAAACCTTGACCTTGAAATGGTTAAGATGAAACTTCGTGAGCCAGAAGAAGGAGAAAATTGGACACACGAACAATGCGACAGTGCAGAAGTAGAATACAAACGCTACTTACACTTGTGCAAAAAGTATGGTAAAGGTATTGTGCCTAACAAGATTATGGACAAGTTTTGGCATTACCATATTCTTGACACAAGAGCGTATCACAAAGACTGTAACACGGTATTCGGACATTACTTACACCACTTTCCATACTTCGGTATGCGTGGCGAACAAGATGCAATTGACTTAAAAAATTCATTCTTGCAGACAAAGGAAAAATATCGTATAACATTTGGTGAAGAAATCGCAAGAGACGAACACACTGACTGTTGGCACGACTGTGAAAACCGTTGTTGGCACGCTTGTTCAGACGACAAATAACAAGAACCACTGGCTATAAAAACGGGTTTAGCATCATACGGGCTGACGTACAAACTTGTAGTTTTGTACTTCTATTCAAGTTCAGTGCTGGTGATGACAGTTTTGTACTCCGAAACCCGCCCGAACACAAAGCCACAAAACCGTTGTCGGTCATAAAAACACAATCATTGATTAAATATTTATAATATATCGGATTGTTCATTTATCAAATAAGCAATTTTAAATCGTGCTTGCCTGACTTGTAATTACGATGGGTATAAAATGACACTACACACATATTAGGGACAAAAAAAACGGAGCTAAACAAGCACGATTTTAATAACAATATCACATTCACATCACTAAAGAATACTGCGGCGTTTAGATTTTTATTGTGTATTGTATTGCGTCGCAAATGTTTTTTGAAAAATTTTTTCTAAAAAACTCAAAAAAATTTGAACGATAATAAAATAATATGTAGATTTGCGCTCCGAAATTTAAGTGACGGTGAGATGGGTGAGAGGCTGAAACCAGCAGTTTGCTAAACTGCCGTGCGGGTCAAACTGTACCGCGGGTTCGAATCCCGCTCTCACCGCCCGAATTTCGATGGTTTGTTATATGCGGCATACCATTTTTGGGCATACCGATTTCGTATCAACAAACAGCGGGGTGTAGCGCAGTCCGGTTAGCGTACCTGCTTTGGGAGCAGGTGGTCGCAGGTTCGAATCCTGCTACCCCGACTACTGAAAATGTTTTTTAAAAAGGCGAATATCCGAATAAAAGGGTGTTCGCTTTTTTTATGTTTAATTTTGGTTTTTTTATTCATTTTTATTCATAAAAACGCTATATCAGCTTGTTCTGTGCAGTCATTTTTTTACTTGCATATATTTTGTTAATTTCGCAGCATCAAAAAAAGAAATTGGCTCTGTAGTTCAATGGATAGAACGGAAGTTTCCTAAACTTTAAATCCGGGTTCGATTCCCGGTGGAGCTATTTTAAGTGGTTTGATGTGCGTTTTTTTCTCGGTATTTAATTTCCTGTATTTGATTTTTTATGTACATTTTTCAGCGGGTAGCAGATTTACAATCTTTTTTGGAAGAACAAGGAAAAAGCATCGGCTTTGTGCCTACGATGGGGGCTTTGCATCAAGGGCATATTTCGCTCATTGAACGCTCCAAACAGCAAAATCAACTGACGGTATGCAGTATTTTTGTCAATCCTTTGCAGTTCAACGACCCGAAAGATTTAGAGAAATACCCGCGCCCCGTAGCTGCCGACATTGAAAAACTTGCCGCCGCCGCCTGCGATGTACTCTTTTTGCCCGATGTGGAAGAAATGTATCCACAAGGCACTCAACATCGTGAGCATTATGATTTTGGGTTTACGGGTATTACTTTGGAGGCTGAATTTCGCCCCGGACATTTTGACGGTGTAGCACAGGTGGTGAAAAGATTGCTGGATATTGTACGCCCCCACCGTTTGTATATGGGGCTGAAGGATTTTCAGCAGGTGCTCATAGTGGAGCAGATGATGGAGCAGCACCGTATTCAGGTGGAACTCGTGAAATGCGATACTTTGCGCGAAGCCGATGGCTTGGCGATGAGTTCGCGGAATACGCGCCTTTCGCCCGAAGCCCGCGCTTTGGCTCCGCGTATTTATAATGTTTTACAACAAGCCGCCACCACTTTAAATGGTGAGGAATCTATAGAAAATATTTGTGCCGCCGCCAAAAAAACACTGGAGCAGGACGGTGCTTTTCGTGTAGATTATTTCGAAGGTGTTTCGCCCAAAACCTTGCAGCCCCTGCGCGGGGTAGTGCCCGCAGGTACGCAGGTGCTGTGGATAGTGGCGGCTTTTTTGGACGGAGTACGCCTGATTGACAACCTACTTTCCACTCAACAATAAAAAAAAGCCTTTTATATCTTTGCTTTCCGATGCGCAACATTATTGCTTTCTTAATTAATTATCACGCTTTTTTGCTGTTTCTGCTGCTGGAAGGCATCAGCTTTTTTTTGTTGTTTCGCAATAATCACTATCAGCGCACATTTTATGTAAATACGGTGAAGGATATGAATGGTAAAATGATGGAAAACCGAAATGAAATTATCAGCTATTTTCGCCTGAAAACCATCAACGACAGTTTATCGCAGTATAATGCCGATTTGCTTACGCATATTCAGGAGCTTTCTACCATTATTTATCCCGAGCGCGATACGGCTTGGTGCGAACCTTTTACTTATATCAGTGCCAAAGTGGTGAATAATACCATTTCCAAAACACATAATTTTATTACCATCAATAAAGGAAAAAAACAAGGTGTGCTTGCCGAAATGAGTGTTATCAGCAAAAACGGCGTGGTGGGCATCGTGAAAGAGGTATCGGATAATTATGCCGTAGTAATTTCTATGCTTAATCAGGATATACGCATCAGTGCCAAATTGCAGGGAACCGAACACTTCGGCTCGGTGGAATGGCGCGGCGTAAACCCTACCATTGCTACTTTAATTGATATTCCGAAGCATGTAAAAGTGACGGCAGGAGATACGGTTGTTACGAGTGGTTATTCTCAGATTTTTCCCGAAAATATTCCTGTGGGGTATGTGCGCCGCTCGCAGGCAGTACCCGGCAGCAATTTTATTGAAATAGAACTCAATTTATCCACTAATTTTTCCAATTTGGATTATGTGTATGTGGTGAATTCTTTGTATAAAGATGAAATAAAACACTTAGAACAAGCCGCTATACAGCAACCATGAACAGTGAAATCGCTAAAAATATAATCCGCTTCGTCGCATTGATCGGGATTCAGATTTTTTTGCTCAACCGCATAGAGTTGCACGGATATATTACGCCTTTTATTTATCCTTTGTTTGTGTTATTGTTGCCTTTTCAGATGCCCGTTTCGGCGGTTTTGTTGTTGGGTTTTTTGAGTGGTTTGACGATAGATTTATCTATCGACACTTTGGGTATTCATGCGGCAGCTACTACACTGATGGCTTTTGTGCGTTCGTTTATTATTGAGGTAATTGAGCCGCGTTTGGGCTACGATAATAATGATAAACCTACTTGGGCGTGTATGGGCTATCGGTGGTTTTTGATTTATGCGGGTGTTGCGGTTTTATTTCACCAAACGGCTTATTATTTAATAGAAGCCCTGAGCTTTGAATATTTTCATCTTATGGCACTCAAAATATTGGCGAGTTCGGCGGTGGC
Source organism: Sphingobacteriales bacterium (assembly GCA_016711285.1). Classification (NCBI taxonomy): domain Bacteria; kingdom Pseudomonadati; phylum Bacteroidota; class Sphingobacteriia; order Sphingobacteriales; species Sphingobacteriales bacterium. Next base: position 393,244 of record JADJTG010000012.1, on the reverse strand, counting down.
ATTGCTTTTGATGTCGTTTCATCAGATTTTATTTTATAAAAAGGTGCTGCGATAGCCGAAAAATTTTTTTAAGTATTCCAAAGATTTCGCAACACTTGATAGCTGTGCAGTTCGCCGAAGTTTTCAATATGGAAGCGATAATAATGCAGCATTTGCTCGAGCAGGGCGGCGCGGCTGCTTTTGGGCAGTGGATTTTGTGGTTGTGCGAGCCACTGCGAAAATACATCGCTCAGAGGCGGCTCTATGTGCAAGGCGGCGTGTGCTGCCGATTGATTACTGAATAACCCTTCCTGCAAATGAAAATAGGGGCGTTGGACAGCATCATAATTGTTGTGCGGATAAAAACCGATATGCCGCGAAAGCTGCAACAAAAAGTTCAACGGAAAATGTGCCGTTTCGGGGGCGGTGCTGTGGTCTAAAAACCGGATTTGTTGTTCTAAAAAATTGAAAAGTCCGGTGTTGGGTGTTTCTTCCTGCAAGGTTTTGTTCATTATTTCCGCCACCAACAGGGCTATGCCCGTTTTTGCCATATCAAAAGGAATTTGCTCAAAAATATACGCCATTTTAATGTCTTTGATACGTTGCAAATTTTTGTTGGCTTGCTCATATACCACCATATCCAAAATGCTCAGGGGTTGCAGGGCGGCGGCGTGAAGGCGCGATTTGGGGCGGCGCACGCCATTGACCATATAAGAGCGCACCCCGAAATTTTCGGTATAAATTTTACAAATAAGGCTGCTCTCGGCATATTTAATTGTTTTAAAAACAATACCTTTGAGGGCTATTAACATAAGTGCGGCGAAATAAAAATGGCAAATGAAAGATGTTTTTTTGTGTTGCAAGATAAACATTTCCATCTTGCAAACGGATTTTGCCGCAGATAGTTTTTTTGTCAAAGTTTTTATTAAGGGTGCGGTTTTTTTAGCAATTTTATATTTGAATTATGAGCCAGTTCAGGCGCGAGAGTTTTTTTTCTGCTTTGTTTTTGGGGTTGAGTATCCTCATTCAATACCTGAATATTTTATTTCTGATTCCGCGCGTGTTGCAGCCGGCGCAATACGGTCTTACGCAGCTACTCATCACTATTGCTAGTACTTTGTGTTTGTTTGGTCAGTTGGGGTTGCGTTCTGTTACCATTCGTTATTTCCCTTATTTCCGCGATGAAAAAACTGCTCATCATTCTTATTTGTCATTTTTGTTGCTAACGCCTTTGTTGGGTGTGGTATTGGTATTTTTGTTTGCTTTCGGGCTGAAAGACTGGCTGATTACTGTGTTTCAGAGTGCGGAGAGCAACGACCTCATCAATAATTATTATTTTTGGGTATTTCCGCTTACTTTTTTTCTGATATATTTTGAAGTATTGGGCAGCTATGCGGCGGCTTTGTTTCGCCCTTCGGTGCCGGTGCTGTTTCGAGATGTATTCACAAAATTGGGAATTTTGGTGCTGTTGCTTTTGTTTTGGCAGGGATATTTCGGATTTCCGGTATTTGTGGCGGCTCTTATTTTGCTGCACGGTTTGCAGGGTTTGGGCCTGATTGGCTATTTGATGTATATCGGGGAGTGGCGCATTGCTTTTGATTGGAGCAAATTTACGCCCAAGTTGCTGCGTGAGATGTTTGTGTATGGTTTTTTTACGCTTTCGTCGGGGTCGGTGATGTATGTGCTGGAATACATCGACCGGCTGATGGTGTCGGTGATGTCGGCGGGTGAGTTGGCAGATGGCGGTATTTATTCTATTTTGTGTACGATTGGTTTGGTGGTGTATATGCCGGGCAAAGCCATTACTACGGCGGCATTGCCTGTAATTGCCGATGCTTGGCAGCGTCAGGATTTGCACCGCATAGAGAGCGTGTATCGCAAAACGTCTTTGTTGCAGTTGATTTTGGGCGGATTGGTGTGCGTGGGTATTTGGATAAATCGCCACCATGTGGTTAGTATGCTCGGCACTGCCTACGAAGCCGGAAAATATGTTCCTATTCTGGTGGGGTTGAGTCAATTGGCGGATTTGGCAACGGGCATCAATGGCGGCATTATCGCCACTTCGCGGCATTTTAAGTTTCAGTTTTATTTCAATCTGTTTTTGCTGATACTCACTGTTTTTACCAATTATCTTTTTATTCCTTTATACGGACTCACAGGGGCTGCCTTTGCTAATTTGCTTACAATGGTGATTTACAATTTAGGCAAAGGTTATTTTGTGTGGCACACTTTCCGTATGCAGCCTTTCAACAAAAAAACTTTGTGGGTGTTGTTGCTGCTGCTGCTGCTGCTGGGTGTTGATTATCTGTTGCCGACATTGCCTTATCATTTTGTAGTAGATTTGCTGTTTCGCTCCCTTATTATCACGGCGTTGTTTGGCGGCTTGATTTTATATTTTCGGGTGTCGGAAGATATAAACGAGTTGGTTGCTCGCTATTGGAAGCGGGTGTTTGGTGGTGGCGGTCGCTAAATATCGTTGCTGTTGTTGTTGTCGGAAGAAGTAGATGTTTCTATTTCCTGATGGCTATTTTTATTGCGTTTGGCGGCTTGTTCGCTGAGGATTTGATGCAGAAGCTTATGCTGCTCCGGCAGCAGGGTGTCGTTGTTCCAATTCAATTGCTCCGCAATATCGCACAAAGCGTGTATTTTGGCTTCAGTGTCGTAAAATTTATTTATCAGTACAATTTTTTTATGCTCCAACAGGCAATAGCCCGCCTGAAAATTCCCTTTTCCGTAGCGCACCTGCACGCCCGCCTGCTGATAAAGCTGTTCTATTTTCTTTAAACTGTTATCGCTTATTTTGATGTTGCTCATTTTTTTTGTGTAAATATTTCTTGCTAAACCCGCTTTTTCATCAACTGTGTCAGCAATAAGCCCGTCAGCAAGCCAATAATAAAAATGGATAAAAACTCAACCAATCTCGTACTGCCGTCACTAATAAATCTGAAATAATTTCCGATAGCAAGGATTAGAAGAATCGCTAAAATGACCGATATATTTTTGTTTTTCATGGTATTGTTCTGTTTTACTGTGCAAATTTATCCTTTTTATTTTCTAATCAATATGAACGATACCATTTTTGTTGGCTTGTTTTATTTTAAGGCGGCGGCGATGGTGGCGATATTGTGGTGCATCATACCTATATAAGTGCCTTCGGGGGTGGTGGCAGCTCCCAGCGCATCGGAATATAAATTGCCTCCTATGCCCACCATACAATTGCGCTGCCGACAGCCTTCGCGCACGGCTTCTAAGGGTTTGGACGATACGCTGCTTTCTACAAAAAGAGCTTTGATATGGCGGTTACAAATAAAATGTACCAGATTACTCACATCGCGTAAGCCAAATTCCGCCACCGTAGAAATTCCCTGCAAACCCTGCACTTCTATATCGTAGGCTCTGCCGAAATATTGAAAAGCATCGTGCGACGTAATCAGTACGCGCTGCTGCTGCGGAATGTCGGCGATTTGTCGGCGCACACTTTGGTGCAGACTGTCTAATTGTAGGCGATAGGCGGCGGCGTTGCTGCGATAAAAAGCGGCGTTGCTGCTGTCTTGCGTAGCCAGAAACTCCGCCAAAGGCAGCACACAAGCCGCCCATAGCTGCGTATCAAACCAGATGTGAGGGTCGGAGTGGTGGCTGTTGTCGGTGCTTATTAATTGGGTGTGCGATAAAGGTGAAGCCAGCGCATAAACGGGTTTGGCACGTTGGAGTTTTTCAAAGATGCTCTCCATTTTACCCTCCAACAACAAACCATTATATACCACTGCATGGGCTTGCATCAATCGCTCCAAATCGCCCTGTGTGGCTTTGTAAAGGTGCGGGTCAATGCCGGCTCCCATCAAAGTTTGCACTTCGGCTTTGTCTTGCACAATTTGCCGCACCATATCGCCCGCCATCGAAGTAGTGGCAAGAATTTTTAGCTTTCCCTGTCAGTAAGTATGATAATAGGTTTCGGGCTTGCACGCAAAAAGCGTACACAACAAAAACAGCAACAATAAATATGGTATTATTATTAAACGCATAAAAGCAAGGTATCTCTTTTTTTTACAAAAATACGGAATACATTATCAAAGCGTGTTAAAAAGGGTTTTTTAAGCAACTGATTATTGATAAAATAGATATATTTATGATAAAAATATTGAATAAATTACTATCAATATATAAAAACACATAGTAATAAGGTGTAATTTTGTTAGGTATGTGGTACAATTTTTATAAAAAAAGACAACCTGTTTGGGAGTTGGTATTGCCAATGCTCTTCATTCAGTCTTTTGCGGTGGCGCAAACGGGTTTTGTGCCGCGCCCCGACCATGTGTTGATTTTAACGCTGGAAAACCATTCTTACGAACAAATTGTAGGAAACGTCAATATGCCCTATCTCAATACCTTGATGGATACTTCGCAGGCGGCGGTATTTACACAATCGTATGCGCTCACGCACCCCAGTCAGCCCAATTATATTATTATGTTTTCGGGCGACCAACAGGGTGTTACTAATAGTAGTATTCCGGTAGATACGCCTTTTGTTACGCCCAATTTTGGGGCAGCTTTGTTGCAAGCTGGTTTTACTTTTGCTGCCTACTCCGAAGACTTACCATATTCGGGTTATTTGGGCGCATTTTACAACAATAATCTCTATGCCCGCAAACATTGTCCTTGGACACACTGGCAACACGCTCCCGTCAATGGTATTCCCGATTCGCTCAGTATGCCTTTTTCTTATTTTCCTTCCAATTACGATTCTCTCCCCGATTTGTGTTTTGTAATTCCCAATCAAGCCAACGATTTGCACAATAATCCGAATGCCGCCGCCACTTATCAAACCTGCGATAACTGGATACAAAATAATTTAGGCAGCTATATAGAATGGTGCAAAACGCACAACAGTATCTTTGTGCTTACTTTTGATGAGGACAATTATCAGGGCATTAATCATATTTTGACATTTTTGATAGGAGAACCCATACAAGGCGGCTACTACGATGCTCCGGTAGATTTTTATAATTGGTTGCGTACTTATCTGACGATGTTCAGTATTCAGTCTTTTGCAGATGCCGCCAATTCTTCAGCTATCACTAATTGCTGGAAAATATGTGCGCCCTTGGCGAGTGCTGCGCTCGACGGCAATACCCACATTTGCGATTTGCAGCAAATCTACACTGCGCCGTTTTCGGAGGATGCGATCTATGAGTGGAGTGTGACGGGCGGCGAAATTATATCGGGGCAGGGCACGGCAGAAGTAACGGTACTTTGGGGCAGCGAAGGTGGTACGATACAGGTGAAAGTGGAAGAATAAAAAAAAAGCTGCCGTTTGGTTTACGGCAGCTTTTACTATCTTAAAAAAATCAAACTAAAGTAGTCCGATATTATTTTATTTGGTCAAAATCATTTCTTTGGTGGCGGTGTTTTTGCCGTCAATGATGAGGGCGTAAATATAAGTACCTGCTGCGAGTTCGCTGCCGTTGATGGTGGTGGTGGAGAAACCTTTGCCCAAATTGATGCTTTTCATCACTTTGCCGTCGAGAGCGGTAATTTGGAGTTGTGCACTGTTGGCTTCTTCGGGTACATAGTGCTGAATGATGGTTTTGGCATAAAAAGGGTTGGGTGCATTTTGCTCTAAACGTGCGGCATTGCTGTAATTGTTGCTGTTGCCGTCATTTATCAAAGAGCCTGTTTCAGTTTTGTCGCTGAGGCAGCAGTTTTGCATAGCGGCGTTCATTTTTTGCAGGCTGCTTTCAAGAGCATCTAAGCGGTTTTGTAAAGTATTATTTTCCTCTTGCACTACACTTATTTTGTTCTCAAGCGCGCTCACTTTATTTTTCAATTCGCTGTTTTCGGTTTTGGCGGCATCTCTTTCGCTTGCCAATTCTTTCACCGCCTCCGAAATAACAGGAATTATCATATTATAATTTACTGCCAAAAATCCTTTTCCTTTGCCGTCTTCCATTACAGCTTGCGGCACTATTTTTTGGAGGTCTTGCGCCAAATAACCGATATGTTCGCGCTCGTCGAAGTTGTATTCGGGAGCTTTGCTTCGGTCGTACTGATAGGTGTAGGCTTGTAGTTTGGCGATGGTTTCTAAAGCACTGTCGTATTTTTTAATATCTTTTTTAAAATTACGGTCTGAAGTTTCCCATATACCGCCTGTACAATATGCCTTTCCATTTACATCTAAATTATACCAAACTGAAGCATCTGACCAACCGATCCCCAATTTAGCAGATTTATACGCTGCATAGGTTGATGTGCTGCTTATTTCGCGTTTTATTACTACTGCTGGTGCAGCAACAGAATCAGCACCAACATAAAAATGAAACTTATCGTCTAAAAGGGGAACATTAAAACGCATCATATAATTATTTGTACCTATACTATGGCAGTTATTGGAAGTCGCAGTCGTAGTTCCGTAACTTTGCCATAATACTAATTTGTTATTATCTATCACTTGGTCTGATACAATTACACGCTCGCTTACGCCTACTTTTCCTTGAAAATAGCCCGCCCAGTTATTAGTTGCCCCTGTAGAAGTAGCATAAATACCGTAGCCTACGGGTACATTAGAGTTATAGCTACCTTGAAAATACCCCGCATAAGGTGTGCCTGTACCCCAAGAGTTATTGTAGCCATATACCCCATAGGAGTTCCCTGTGCCATCGTTGTAAGTATAATTATATAAGCCGTATTTTGTATAGGCATCATTTCCTGTATTCGAAAGATAAGCACCATAGCTGTTAATTGCATTATTGTAGGTGTAGGCTTCCAAAGCACTGTAATTCAAATTAGAGACATTCTGAATAAATACCTGTTGTGCCTGTGTAGTGGCAGCAGCGCAAATGATGATAATGACAGAGAGATAATAAGATAAATATTTCATAATAAAAAAGAATAATTGTTGAGGGTTTATTAAAATAATAAGATAGAAAATACAAATACTGCCCCTTTTGCTTAGGAGTAAGCAATTTTAAAACAGTAAAAAAATAGAAGTTAAAAGATGCGCCACCGTTGAAGTTAATGACGCACGAACTTTCTTTAAATAAAAACGGAAAGAAAATATTTATCGGTCATAGGCAAAAGAAGGTAAAGATGTTAACTAAAAAAGATTGCTTGCTTATTATCAATCACAATAACAAAGATAAAATAATTATTGATATATAAAAATTTTATTTTGATTCTTTTAAAAAAAAAAAAGCACTGCCATAAATTACGGCAGTGCTTTTTTTGATTAATCGAAAAAAGTAAGTATATAAAAGAGCTATTATTTGGTCAAAATCATTTCTTTGGCGGCGGTGTTTTTGCCGTCAATGATGAGGGCGTAAATATAAGTACCTGCTGCGAGTTCGCTGCCATTGATGGTGGTGGTGGAGAAACCTTTGCTCAAGTTGATGCTTCTCATCACTTTGCCGTCGAGGGCGGTAATTTGGAGTTGTGCGCTGTTGGCTTCTTCGGGTACATAGTGCTGAATGATGGTTTTGGCATAAAAAGGGTTGGGTGCATTTTGCTCTAAACGTGCGGCATTGCTGTAATTGTTGCTGTTGCCGTCATTTATCAAAGAGCCTGTTTCAGTTTTGTCGCTGAGGCAGCAATTTTGCATAGCGGCGTTCATTTTTTGCAGGCTGCTTTCAAGGGCATCTAAGCGATTTTGTAAAGAAGCTACCTCTTTGCTGAGGTCTTCAATTTTTTCGTCTTTTTGCTCAATAACGCCTTGTTGTTCTTGCATCGCCTGTACCAATACTGGCAGCAAAAAGTCGGGCTGAATACCTTTTATCCATTCGGTGCGGTCGTCGCTGCGGTCGGTGGTTCTGGCTCCCAACTCCACAGGAATAGTAGCTACGGCTTGTGGCACTACTTGTTCTACTTCTTGCGCCAAGAAACCGATTTGCTCATTTTCGGGCAAATTCATAGCTTTTTCTACTTCGCTTTCGTGTTTGTATTTGTAGGTATAGGCTTTGAGTGCCATTATTTTTTGCAAGCTGCTGCCGAGTGGTTTGATGTCTGTTTTTAGGTTGCGGTCGGAGGAAGTGTAATACGCCGTTCCATACACTGCACCTGAGCTATACACACCATAATTAGCGGCGTAAACACCAGTTCCTGCTGTACCAGTACTGCCATAAGCATCACCATATACTCCATAACGACCCGCTGCTGCGGTACCGTTGGCAGAAAAATAGTTATAAACACTACCTACATAAGCACCTCCTTGTGCTACTGCATACACACCGCGATAACCGCCATAAAACTCACCGCCATAGCCCCAACCATCAGCGCATACAGAATGGGCATAAACACCCCTGATATCTGAGTTGCCGAGATAATTGCTAATAAAAGAAGCCGTATAGTAAGTAGGAGAAACAGTTTTATTTTGCACATTTAAAGTACCGGATAAGTAAGGAATAGTATCGGCGTAATTTATCAATGTTTTACCATTGAAGTGTGCCGCCCAGTTGTCGGTAGCACTTTGCGAAGTAGCATAAATACCATAGCCTACGGGTACACCAGAGTTATAGCTACCTCTAAAATACCCCGCATAGGGTATGCCGGTACCATAGGAATTATTGTAGCCATATATCCCATAGGAGTCCCCTGAGCCATCGTTGTAAGTACCGCTGTACAAGCCGTATTTTGTATAGGTATCAATTCCCGAATTCCAAAGATAACCGCCATAGCTGGTAGTTGCATTATTGTAGGTGTAGGCTTCCAAAGCCATGGAATTCAAATTAGAGCCATTATAAATATATACCTGTTGTGCCTGTGTAGTGGCAGCAGCGCAAATGATGATAATGACAGAGAGATAATAAGATAAATATTTCATAATAAAAAGAATAATTGTTGAGGGTTTTATTAAAATAATAAGATAAAAAATACAAATACTACCCCTTTTGCTTAGGAGTAAGCAATTTTAAAACAGTAAAAAATACACATTAGAAAACGCGCCACCGTTGAAGTTAATGACGCACGAATTTTTTAAAAAAAATGGAAAGAAAATATTTATCGGTCATAGGCAAAAGAAGGAAAAGATGTTAATTAAAAAAGGTTGCTTGCTTATTATAAATCACAATTACAAAGATAAAATAATTATTGATATATAAAAATTTTATTTTAATACTTTTATAAAAAAAAGCACTGCTATAATTTACGGCAGTGCTTTTTTTGATTAATCGAAAAAGTAAGTATATAAAAGAGCTAAGAGCTATTATTTGGTCAAAATCATTTCTTTGGCGGCGGTATTTTTTCCGTCAATGATGAGGGCGTAAATATAAGTACCTGCTGCGAGTTCGCTGCCATTGATGGTGGTGGTGGAGAAACCTTTTCCCAAGTTAATGCTTTTCATCACTTTGCCGTCGAGGGCGGTAATTTGGAGTTGTGCACTATTGGCTTCTTCGGGTACATAGTGCTGAATGATGGTTTTGGCATAAAAAGGATTGGGTGCATTTTGCTCTAAACGTGCGGCATTGCTGTAATTGTTGCTGTTGCCGTCATTTATCAAAGAGCCTGTTTCGGTTTTGTCGCTGAGGCAGCAGTTTTGCATAGCGGCGTTCATTTTTTGCACCATCGCACGCAATTCTGCCATTTCGTCTTTCAAATCCTCGTTTTCCTGCTCTTTGCTTTCTAATTTGCCGTTTAATTCTTGAATGGCAGCAATAGCCAAGGTACTGTAATGATCATAATTGAGCGTGTTGATACCATTTTCTACTTTTACCAAATCAGGGAATATCTCTTTTACCTCCTGCGCTACAAAACCCACTACGCGCGTATTGCTTTCATCTTGATTATAAATATAAGAAGAGGGTTTGAGACGCATTACTTTCGACAAAACACCTTGTAATGGCTGAATATCGTGTTTGAGCGTGCGGTCAGATACTGTATAAGTTCCGGAAGTAGTGATATAGCTTTGTAGATCCCCGTTATAAACAAACCAAAGATTATAACCGCTATAATTGAATCCTGTTTGCCAGTAATTTGTATTATATCCGCTTTCCAAACGTATGCCGGCAGAATCATTAATACCATCGGAGCGTTGTTTAATATGTAGGTCGGCATAAGGTACTATTCCCCCTATTCCCACTGGTCCATCTCCTATTTGCACTTTTCCTCCATTCCAGTTGAGGTACAGCGTAGTAGCTACGTTATTGTTGCGGGCTTGTATTTTAAATTTATCGATACCCATATTGGCAGAAGTAAAGTTGCCAATTACTACATTGCCGCCGCCGGCAGCATTTATAAAACCTCCGTCTAAGCGGGTGATACCATTGAAATAAGCGGCGTATTTGCTGCCGCCTGTATTTGTATTGCTCGCTGTTGCATATACTCCGTAGTTGGTTGCGCTATTGTAGGAGGTAGAAGAAGCATACAAACCATAATTGGTTGAGTTACTGCCTATTGCTTTTGTATAAATACCATAGTTAACGTCTGCATATTTCGATGCAGCAGAAATACCATATCCAACAGATGCAGCATTGCTATAGCTGCCATAAAAATATCCCGCATAGGGTGTGCCGCTGCCAAGAGAGGTGTTGCGGGCAGAAACACTGTAAGAATGTCCAGTTCCGTCATTAGATACATCACTAAATATGCCGTAGGTAGTATAGGCGTTATCTTTGGTATTCTTGATATGTGCACCGTAGCTGGTGCCTGTATCATAACCGTTATTTGCGTAAATACTGTATTGATAAACATCATCTACATACACACCTTGTGCCTGTAATAAAGCGGGTAAGGTAAATACCGCCACAAAAAGAAGAAATATTTTTTTCATTGTTTAAGATATTAAGTAAGTATATAAAAGAGCTATTATTTGGTCAAAATCATTTCTTTGGCGGCGGTATTTTTGCCGTCAATGATGAGGGCGTAAATATAAGTACCTGCTGCGAGTTCGCTGCCATTGATGGTGGTGGTGGAGAAACCTTTGCTCAAGTTGATGTTTGTCATCACTTTGCCGTCGAGGGCGGTAATTTGGGGTTGTGCGCTGTTGGCTTCTTCGGGTACATAGTGCTGAATGATGGTTTTGGCATAAAAAGGGTTGGGTGCATTTTGCTCTAAACGTGCGGCATTGCTGTAATTGTTGCTGTTGCCGTCATTTATCAAAGAGCCTGTTTCGGTTTTGTCGCTGAGGCAGCAGTTTTGCACAGCGGCGTTCATTTTTTGCACCATCGCACGCAATTCTGCCATTTCGTCTTTTACACTCTTAAGCTCTTTTTTCAAATCCTCGTTTTCCCGCTCTTTGCTTTCTAATTTGTCGTTTAATTCTTGAATGGCAGCAATAGCCAAGGTACTGTAATGATCATAATTGAGCGTGTTGATACCATTTTCTACTTTTACCAAATCAGGGAATATTTCTTTTACCTCCTGCGCTACAAAACCCACTACGCGCGTATTGCTTTCATCTTGATTATAAATATAAGAAGAGGGTTTGAGACGCATTACTTTCGACAAAACACCTTGTAATGGCTGAATATCGTGTTTGAGCGTGCGGTCAGATACTGTATAAGTTCCGGAAGTAGTGATATAGCTTTGTAGAGTCCCGTTATAAACAAACCAAAGATTATTGGTAGAAGCGGTTCCTATTTGCCAGTAATTTGTATTATATCCGCTTTCCAAACGTATGCCGGCAGAATCAGTAATACCATCGGGGCGTTGTTTAATATGCAGGTCGGCATAAGGTGCTATTCCCACTGGTCCATCTCCTATTTGCACTTTTCCTCCATTCCAATTGAGGTACAGCGAAGCAGCTATGCTGTCGTTGCGGGCTTGTATTTCATTTTCATCTATACCCATATTGATAGAAGTAAAGTCACCAATTACTACATTGCCGCCGCTGGCAGCATTTACATCAGTACCTCCGTCTAAGCGGGTGATACCGTTGAAATAAGCGGCGTAGCTGCCGCCTGTACCTGAATTGCTCGCTGTGGCATATACTCCGTAGTTGGTTTCGCTATTGCTGGAGGTAGAAGAAGCATACAAACCATAATTGGTTGAACTACTGCCTGTTGCTGTTGTATAAATACCATAGTTAATATTGTTTGCCTGACTCGATATAGCATAAATACCATATCCAACAGGTGCAGAACTGCTATAGCTGCCATAAAAATATCCCGCAAAGGGTGTGCCGCTGCCAAGAGAGGTGTTGCGGGCATAAACACTGTAAGAATCTCCGCTTCCGTGATTATATACATTACTATATATGCCGTAGGTATAATGGACGTTATCTTTGTTATTCTTGATATAGGCACCGTAGCTGCTTGCATAATAACCGTTAATTGCGCGAATACTGTATTGAGAAACATCATCTACATGCACACCGTAGGCTTGTGCCTGTAATAAAGCAGGTAAGGTAAATACCGCCACAAAAAGAAGAAATATTTTTTTCATTGTTTAAGATATTAAAATAGTTTATAAAAAATAAAAAAAACCCGTGTCGTACTTCAAAAAGATGAAGCCGACATAAAAAAATCCCACCCAAAAACAACATGATGAATATTGTTTTTGCCCAAGGGGATATTTCACAAAAGTGAGGAGAAAACTAACCTGTCTTTAAGCGTTTCATAAAAAAAGAATTTTGAAGATGAAACAGGAGGTTGCTTACTTAGTATAAGTCACAATTACAAAGATAAAATAATTATTGATATATAAAAATTTTATTTTGATTCTTTTAAAAAAAAACGCACTGCCGTAGTTTATGGCAGTGCGTTTTTTGATTAATCGAAAAAAGCAAGTATAAAGAGCTATTATTTGGTCAAAATCATTTCTTTGGCGGCGGTATTTTTTCCGTCAATGATGAGGGCGTAAATATAAGTACCTGCTGCGAGTTCGCTGCCATTGATGGTGGTGGTGGAGAAACCTTTTCCCAAGTTAATGCTTTTCATCACTTTGCCGTCGAGGGCAGTAATTTGGAGTTGTGCGCTGTTGGCTTCTTCGGGTACATAGTGCTGAATGATAGTTTTGGCATAAAAAGGATTGGGTGCATTTTGCTCTAAACGTGCGGCATTGCTGTAATTGTTGCTGTTGCCGTCATTTATCAAAGAGCCTGTTTCGGTTTTGTCGCTGAGGCAGCAGTTTTGCATAGCAGCGTTCATTTTTTGCACCATCGCACGCAATTCTACCATTTCGTCTTTTAAATCCTCGTTTTTAACATGCAATTCTGCCATTTCGTCTTTCACACTGTTAAGCTCTTTTTTCAAATCCCCGTTTTCCCGCTCTTTGCTTTCTAATTTGCCGTTTAATTCTTGAATGGCAGCAATACTATACACCGCAAAATGGTCATATACTACTCCTTTAAATCCATTATCAACATCTCGTACACTTGCCGGAAATACTTCTTCTACTTCCTGTGCAATAAATCCTACAGATTTGTGTTGGGCAATAGCTTTAGAATCGTTATAATAATAAGTGGTCGGTTGAAGCAACATTATTTTATCTAAAACGCTGCCTAAAGGTTCAATATCTGTTTTCAGGCGGCGGTCTGATAATTGAGTATAAGCACCATCAGTACTTGCAATATCCGCCTTTGTAGTAGCATTATAGTAAAATTTGTAATTTTTTGTAGAAGTTCCGATACCCGTTTCCCAGTAATCTGTAGTTGACTCGTGCTCTGTGCGTATGCAAACGTTCGAAATTTTTTGTTTGATATGTAAATCCCGCAGTGCGGCTATTTGCCCTATACTCACATTCCCATCTCCTATTTGCACATTTCCTCCATTCCAGTTGAGGTGCAGTGTAGAAGCCACGCTGTCGTTGCGGGCTTGTATTTCATTTTCATCTATCCCTATATTGGTAGAAGTAAAGGCACCAATTACTACATTGCCGCCGCTGGCTGCATTTACATCAGCACCGCCATCTAAGCGGGTGATGCCGTTGAAATAAGCGGCGTAGCTGCTACCTGTACCGGTATTGCTCGCAGTGGCATATATTCCGTAGTTGGTTGAGGTATTATTTTTACTATTACTGATATAGGCACCGTAACTGGTGCCTGTGTCGTAATCATTATCTACGTAAATACTGTATTGATAAACATCATTTACATACACACCGTAGCCTTGTGCCTGTAATAAAGCGGGTAAGGTAAATACCGCTACAAAAAGAAGAAATATTTTTTTCATTGTTTAAGATATTGTAAATAGTTAAAAAAAAATAGAAAAACCCACATCGTGCTTCAAAAGAGATGAAGCCGACATAAAAAAATCCCACCCAAAAACAACATGATGAATATTGTTTTTGCCAAAGGACATTTCACAAAAGGGAGGAGGAAACTAACCTGTCTTTAAGCGTTTCATAAAAAGAGGAGTTTTGAAGATGACGTAAAAAATGCTTGCTTGCTTATTATTATAGGTATCACACTTCTGCAAATATATAACAATATTTATTATAAAGAAAAAAAATACTATATTTTTTTCTTTATATCTCGTATAGATGCGTAAGTGCTTTGTATATAAGGCATTAAATCTTTTGTTGCTACCCAGCGCACTGCGGTAATCCCCTCTTCTGTTTGTGGTGTCAAATGCTCATTATCGGCGGTGCTGCATTGCATCGCAAACCAATAAGTGGGCTTGAGAATGCGTTGTCCGTGCAGGGTGTAGGTGTGCAGTGTGGGCACTTGCGCCTCATATACCTGAAATGTTTCCACTTGAGTCAAACCCCGCAAACCCGTTTCCTCTTCTACTTCGCGGCGGGCGGCAGTCGCCCAATCTTCGCCTTTTTCCACTTTTCCTTTCGGCAAATCCCACTTGCCATTGCGCTGTATGAGTAGTATTTCCTGATGTTCGTTGCGCACAATGCCGCCCGCCGCCTCCACCACCCGATAGTGGTTTTTAAACACTTCAAAAAGTTTGGCTAAATTTTTGCCGCCTACACATACCTGCGAAAGTTGTTTGTTTTCGAGCAAAATAATCGCCTGTAACAAAAAATCGCTCAGGGCTTCGGCTGGCTCGTCTGAAGAATCAATAAAAGCGGGATTTTCTTGCAGCACGATATAAGCATCGTCTGCATAAATTTTATATGAGGGATTTGACATAAAACAAGTAATTAAAAATCAGTATGTTATAAATAAAAAATGCTGTAAATAAAGACGAAATGATGATGAATTGTAAAATTTTTCGCATTAAAAGAAAAAACATCTCAGGCATAACTCAACAGGAGTGCCAAAAACAGCCCAAAAGTATCGCAAATGTGAATGTAATGTATATTGAAATAGGTGCAGCCGCACAAAAAAATATCAACACCTGCATTGTCATATTTCAGTTCATCTTTTTACAGCTAATAAAAAGCGATATTTAGCATACAAAAATTAAAATAGCATAGTTGTTTTATGCTATATCTGTAAAACATTGCTATATTTGCACGATTTTTACCTTTATTAAAATAAAATATATTCTATCACATTTTATTAATACTAAGCTATAATGCAGGGAAAAGGACTTATCAGAGCATTTACTATTTTATTGCTCTTAATCTGTTTGTATCAACTGTCGTTTACATTTTTTGCCAACCGTTGGGATAAAAAAGCAGATAGCTATGCCGTCACTTTTGATTCGGATAAAGAATCGGCGGCTTACAAAAATGCGCGCCGCGCTTATATCGACTCTATTCAAAACCTGAAAGTTATCAATTTAGGATTTACTGATTTTACCTATAAGCAAGTAAAAGAACAACAACTCAATTTGGGATTGGAATTGCAGGGCGGTATGAACGTAGTGTTGCAGGCTTCTTTGGACGATTTGATTAAATCGATGGCGAATAACAGCAAAGACCCCAATTTTTTGGCAGCTTTGCAAAATGCCAAAACTCGCCAAACTGATGCGCAGGAAGATTATGTGACGCTTTTTGGGCAGGAATATGCCAAATTAGTACCGGGTGGCAATGGTTTAGCCCCTATTTTTTCGGCATCATCGCAATATCAGAGCCGTATTCCTTTCAATGCCACCGATGCGCAGGTGTTGGAAGTAATTCGCGGCGAATCTGACCAAGCCGTTCAGCGCACATACGAAGTAATCAAAGCGCGTATTGACCGCTTTGGTGTGGCACAGCCCAACGTAAACCTCCAGCCCGCCACCGGACGTATTGTGGTGGAGTTGCCCGGTGTTGATGACCCCGAGCGCGTGCGCAAACTCCTCCAAGCTACTGCTAAATTGGAGTTTTGGGAAACCTACGAGCAGAGCAACGATATGATGAAATGGCTCAATGATGCCAACGATGTATTGAAAAAGAAATCCCCTGCCGATAGCAAAAGTACGGCTGCCGCTACCGACAGCACCAATACAGCTACTGCGGCTGCCGACAGCAGTGCTGCCGTCGGCGATAGCACTTCTTTGGTAATGAACGACGACAGTGCAGCCACGGCTCAACCCGACTCTACTAAGTCAAGAGAACAACTGCGCAAAGAAAATCCTTTCTATGCCGTTTTTCAGCCCTCTAATCAGGTGGGTCCCGTTATTGGTTTTGTGGTACAAAAAGATACTGCCGCTTTAAATAAATATTTGTCTGATGTTGATGTTAAAAATATATTTCCTAAAAATCTCAAATTTTTATACGGCAACAAACCACAAGTAGTGACCAATGAAGATGGCAACCCAAGTTCCAGCATCTATCCTATATACGCCATTAAAAGCCCTTCGGTGGAGTTTCAACCGCGTTTGGACGGCGGATATATCGTAGATTCTCGCCACGACTTCGACATCAACAACGATGTAGTGGTGAATATGCAGATGAACCCCGAAGGTGCTAATATCTGGAAAAAAATGACCGGCGAAAATGTAGGCAAATTCATTGCCATAGCTCTGGACGACCAGATTTATTCTGCTCCTACCGTTAATCAGGAAATTGCCGGCGGTAATTCTCAGATTTCGGGCGGTTTTGATTTGAAAGAAGCTGAAGACTTAGCCAATATCTTGAAAGTGGGTAAATTGCCTGCTCCGGCGCGTATTGTGGAAGAAGCCGTGGTGGGTCCTTCTTTGGGCGAAAAATCCATCAGCGCAGGTTTGTGGTCGTTGATGGCTGCTTTCTTGGCGATTATGGTGTTTATGTTGGCATACTACAACAATTCGGGTTGGGTAGCCAATGTAGCTTTGTTGCTGAACTTGTTTATTATCGTGGGTGTATTGGCTTCGCTCGGAGCTACCCTCACTTTGCCCGGTATGGCGGGTATCGTACTCACTATCGGTATGGCGGTAGATGCCAACGTATTGATATTTGAGCGTATCCGCGAAGAACTCGCTCAGGGAATACCGCTCCGCAAAGCCGTCATTGACGGTTACACCAAATCTTATGCTCCGATTATTGACTCCAACCTCACCACGCTTATCTCTGCCGTTGTGATGTTGATATTTGGTTTGGGTCCTATCAAAGGTTTTGCTACCATCTTAACCATCGGTATTTTCTCTTCTTTATTCACAGCCGTTTTGTTGGCGCGTTATATCAACGAATGGGCGGTAAATAAAAACTGGAATCTCAAATTTTCTTTCCCTTGGAGCGAGCCGAAATCGCGCAACTATAAATTTTTGCAAAACCGCAAATTGGCTTATACTATTTCTATTGCTTTAATTGTTGTGGGTGCTATTTCAATGGTCGTTCGCGGCTTTGATTTGGGCGTAGATTTGCGCGGTGGCAGAACCTTTGTGGTACAATTTGATAAAGCAATGGATACTGATCAGGTGGCAGGTGCATTGCAGGCACAATTTGAAAAAGCTCCTTTGGTGCGTACTTACGGTAGCAACAACCAGTTTAAAATTACAACCGACTACAAAATCGCTTCCGACAATCCCGAGACAGACACCGAAGTAGAACAAAAACTCTACGAAGGCGTAAAAGGGTTATATGCTCACGCCCCTACTTTTGGTGATTTCCACAGCAAATACAAATTAAGCTCGCAAAAAGTAGGACCTACCATTGCTGACGACATCAGCCAATCGGCGTGGGTAGCTTCTATTTTAGCTGCTATCGGCATATTTTTATATATTTTCCTGCGCTTCCGCAAATGGCAATTTGGTTTGGCTGCGGTGCTATGTATGGTGCACGATGCCTTGGTGATTTTGTCTTTATTCTCGCTGTTGCCCGGTATTATGCCGTTTTCTATGGAAATAGACCAAACATTTATCGCCGCTATCCTCACCATTTTGGGTTATTCGGTGAATGATACCGTTATCGTATTTGACCGTATTCGCGAATATGTGAAAAAATACCCTAAACGCGACAAAATGCAGTTGATGAACGATGCCATCAATACCACATTGAGCCGTACCATTATTACATCTTTGGTAACGTTTATGGTGGTATTTATTTTGTTCCTCTTTGGCGGCGATACCCTCAAAGGTTTCTCTTTTGCTTTGATGGTGGGTATTGTGTTGGGTACGCTTTCGTCTATCTTTGTGGCAGCCCCTATCGTATATGACCTTTCCAAAGGCGAAGCCCTGAGTACCGACGAAAACCACTCACTCAGCAGCAGTGCCGAGCGCATCAAAGCCAGCGTGTAATAAACACTGATTATTGATACAATTCATTTTTTTTTTAAATAAAAAGTCCGCAACCCAAATTTGAGTTGCGGACTTTTTTTGTTTCGGTGCTATACAGGTTGTTTTTTTTGATGAGATATTGTGAGTTGCAGTATAAAAAATATTGCACAAGATTTCGGGGGGCGAACTTTTGTATCAACATAATAAATACGCAATAATTAATTGCTATTAAGTATATTTGCTGTATTGATGAAAATATCGGTATTTTTTTCTTTTTACTATTATCCGAAATGCGGATAAGGTTTATAAAATTGATAACGCTAATTTTTTTATAAAATATGAGTGAAAAGCCGACACGTTGGGACTATACCACCACTGCTATCCTTGCCCTGCTTTGTGCTTTTTGGTTGGGGTATGAGTATTATAAAGACCCCTCCAAATTCCCTTTTGAGCCTTTGATAGCTTTTCTTACGTCTGTGTTTGTGATTTGGGGTATAAACGCTGGAAAAAAGGGAAAGAAGAACAAACTGTAAAAGTAAGGGAACAAAACGCTGAAAAAATTTATAATATTGAAAAAACAAAAGAAGTTCATTCGGCTACTGACATAAAAGACTCCAAAAATATAGTAGCAAATTCTACTATTTCCGCTGGGGGGAATGTGACGATTGGGGATAACAATACCCATTATCATTATTCCGGCGATAAAAATATCCCCCCCGCCCTCACAAAGCCTCCGTTCCGTTCCGAAATATTTTTGGGGCGCGAAGATGATTTAAAAACTATCAAAGAAAAACTTTTTTCGGAGGGTAATAATATGCTCCTGTTAGTAAACGGGCACGGCGGCGTGGGAAAAACCTCTGTTGCCGCCCAATACTACACCACCTGCCAAAACGACTACCGATACACCGCTTGGGTAGGGAGCGAATACAGCATCGCCAATGCTTTGTTGGCAAACCTGACGCAGCCCTTGGGTTTGGTTTTTGAACCCCAAGAAAAAGAAGCCGAACGACTCGATAAACTGCTGCACGCTATGGCGAAGTTGGATAAACCCTGCCTTTTGGTGATTGATAATGCCAACGATTTGGAAGATTTGGAACATAACTACCAACGCTTGCGCCAATGCTCTAATTTTCATATATTACTGACCAGCCGTATTCGGGAATTTAGGCGGGCTGCCTTTTATCCTATCAAGGGCTTGCCCAAAGACAAGGCACTCGAACTCTTTGAAGAATACTATCAGCCGCCTCTGACGGCAGAGGAATTACCCCTTTTTTACGGCATTTACGAGGCTGTGGAAGGAAATACTTTGGTGGTGGAGATACTGGCAAAAAACCTTTATTTGTTCAATCGCAAAAAGGGCGATTATACGCTATCGGATTTACTCGCCGACTTGCAGCATAAAGGGGTTTTGGATTTGCCAAAAACGGTGAGTGTTGAAGTGGATTACCAGCAATACCGAAAAGAAAACCCCAAAGATATTATTGCGGCGATGTACGACATACAACCCTTATCCGAAATAGAACGCCAATTGCTCTCTGTTTTTGCGGTTTTGCCCTCCGAGACCATTCCTTTGGCGACCCTCGAAGCCCATCTGCTGCCCGATATGCCCGAACTGAGAGCAACCGCCTATCTCCTCAGCACACGCGGCTGGTTGGAATACTACGAAGCAAATAAGGAATACAAATGCCACCCCCTTGTACAAGAAATAACCCGCAAAAAAAACACATTCCTGCGGGCAGACTGCAATACGCTGATAGATGCTTTGATTGCAAAATTAGAGTACGATACCTTACACGAGGGAAATTATAAATATGCTACCCTGTTTGCACACTATGCCGAAACGGTGGTAAAGGTGTTTGAAGAACCTGTACTGTGCCAAAACATTGGCAATTACCATACGGAAATAGGAAACTTAGATAAAGCCCTGTTTTTCTATTTAAAATGCGAGCAATTATCAAAACAACTTTTAGGCACTGAAACAAACAATCCCAATTTCAAAAGAGGTTTGGCGGTTTCTTACTCTAAACTCGGAGATACATATATGGCATTGGGCAATTTAGAAAAGGCTTTGAATTTCTTTGAAGATGAAAACAAGTTATTTGAAGAATTCTATAAAAGCGACCCCAATTATGTAGATTTCAAAAACGGTTTGGCGGTTTCTTACGAAAGACTTGGCTTAACGTATATTGCATTGGGCAATTTAGACAGGGCTTTGAATTTCTTTGAAGATGAAAACAAGTTATTTGAAGAACTCTATAAAGCTACCCCAATAATGTCTCTTTCAAAAAGGGTTTGGCGATTTCTTACTCCAAACTCGGCGATACGCATACGTCCTTTGGGAATTTAGAAAAAGCTTTGAATTTCTTTGAAGATGAAAACAAGTTATTTGAAGAACTCTATAAAAACTACCCCAATAATGTCTCTTTCAAAAACGGTTTGGCGGTTTCTTACTCCAAACTCGGCGAAACGCATACGTCCTTGGGCAATTTAGATCGAGCTTTGAGTTTCTTTGAAAAATACAATCAATTAGGCGAAGAACTCTATAAAAGCTATCCCAATAATGTCTCTTTCAAAAACGGTTTGGCGGTTTCTTACGAAAAACTCGGCGAAACGCATACGTCCTTGGGCAATTTAGAAAAGGCTTTGAATTTCTTTGAAAAATTCACAACAATTAAGCGAAGAACTCTATAAAAGCGACCCGAATCATGTAGATTTCAAAAACGGTTTGGCGATCTCTTACTCTAAACTCGGCGATACGTATATGTCTTTGGGCAATTTAGACAAGGCTTTGAATTTCTTTGAAAAACGCAATCAATTAGGCGAAGAACTCTATAAAAGCTACCCCAATCATGTCTCTTTCAAAAACGGTTTGGCGATTTCTTACTCCAAACTCGGCGATACGCATACGTCCTTGGGGAATTTAGAAAAGGCTTTGAATTTCTTTGAAAAATTCACAACCTTAATTGAAGAACTCTATAAAAGCTACCCCAATAATGTCTCTTTCAAAAACGGTTTGGCGGTTTCTTACTCAAGACTCGGCAATACGCATACGTCCTTGGGGAATTTAGAAAAGGCTTTGAATTTCTTTGAAGATGAAACTAAGTTATTTGAAGAATTCTATAAAAGCTACCCCAATTATGTCTCTTTCAAAAACGGTTTGGCGATTTCTTACGAAAAACTCGGCAATACGCATACGTCCTTGGGGAATTTAGAAAAGGCTTTGAATTTCTTTGAAGATGAAACTAAGTTATTTGAAGAACTCTATAAAAGCTATCCCAATCATGTAGATTTCAAAGACGGTTTGGCGATTTCATATTATAAATTAGGTACTTTTAATAGAGATAATTTGAAAGACAAAAACGAGGCACGCCTTTATTTTACAAAAGCCGAAGCCTTATGGTTGGAGTTGGTGCGTGATGCACCACAATATATAGAATTTAAGAAGTTTTTGGGTATAGTACAACAGTCTTTAAAAGACTTATAAGCCGCTGTATCGGCTTATATGGCACTCCTAATACCAAAATCAGATAAAATCGGGTGTTTTTTGGGGTGCAAAACACTTTGAGTATATATTTTAGTGTAAAAATCCCTTATTTATAAGGAAAATATTAATAACTCGAATATTTCGCACTTATTGTCGGAGGGGGTAGGCGAGGGGTAGGGGGGGGTACCCCCATAGGTACCCCCCCTACCTATATAAGTACCCCCCCCTACCTCTGAACTCGGTTAGCTCACCTCTGAACTCGGTTAGCTCACCTCTGAACTCGGTTAGCTCACCTCTGAACTCGGTTAGCTCACTTCTGAACTCGGTTAGCTGACCTCTGAACTCGGTTAGCTCACCTCTGAACTCGGTTAGCTGACCTCTGAACTCGGTTAGCTGACCTCTGAACTCGGTTAGCTGACCTCTGAACTCGGTTAGCTGACCTCTGCACTCGGTTAGCTGACCTCTGAACTCGGTTAGCTCACTTCTGAACTCGGTTAGCTCACTTCTGAACTCGGTTAGCTCACCTCTGAACTCGGTTAGCTCACCTCTGAACTCGGTTAGCTCACCTCTGAACTCGGTTAGCTCACCTCTGAACTCGGTTAGCTCACCTCTGAACTCGGTTAGCTCACCTCTGAACTCGGTTAGCTCTACTCTGAACTCGGTTAGCTCACCTTTGAACTCTGGTTAGCTCACCTCTGAACAGGTTAGCTCACCTCTGAACTCGGTTAGCTCACCCCCTGAACTCGGTTAGCTCTCTCTGAACTCGGTTAACTCACCTCTGAACTCGGTTAGCTTACTTCTGAACTCGGTTAGCTTACTTCTGAACTCGGTTAGCTTACTTCTGAACTCGGTTAGCTTACTTCTGAACTCGGTTAGCTTACTTCTGAACTCGGTTAGCTTACTTCTGAACTCGGTTAGCTTACTTCTGAACTCGGTTAGCTTACTTCTGAACTCGGTTACTTCTGAACTTCGGTTAGCTTACTTCTGAACTCGGTTAGCTTACTTCTGAACTCGGTTAGCTTCTTCTGAACTCTGCACCTCTGAACTCACCTCTGAACTCGGCTAACTGACCTCTGAACTCGGTTAGCTGACCTCTGAACTCGGTTAGCTCACCTCTAAACTCGGCTAACTGACCTCTGAACTCGGTTAGCTCACCCCTGAACTCGGTTAGCTGACCTCTGAACTCGGTTAGCTGACCTCTGAACTCGGTTAGCTGACCTCTGAACTCGGTTTCTGACCTCTGAACTCGGTTAGCTGACCTCTGAACTCGGTTAGCTTACCTCTGAACTCGGCTAACTGACCTCTGAACTCGGTTAGCTTACCTCTGAACTCGGTTAGCTCACTTCTGAACTCGGTTAGCTGACCTCTGAACTCGGTTAGCTCACCTCTGAACTCGGTTAGCTGAGCTCTGAACTCGGTTAGCTGAGCTCGGAAGTCGGTTAGTTGACCTCTGAAACTCGGTTGGCTGACCTCTGAACTCGGTTAGTGACCTCTGAACTCGGTTAGCTTACCTCTGAACTCGGCTAACTGACCTCTGAACTCGGTTAGCTTACCTCTGAACTCGGTTAGCTGACCTCTTTTCAACTTTGACAAATTTTTGAACTTTGTCAAAGTGGTGAAAAATAAAAAAATCCTGTTAATCCTTTAATCCTAAAAATCAGGGTTCAGACCAATGGAAGTTCTGAACTCGGTTAGCTCACCTCTTTTCAACTTTGTCAAATTTTTGAACTTTGTCAAAGTGATGAAAACAAAAAAATCCTGTCAATCCTCTAATCCTAAAAATCAGGGTTCAGACCAATGGAAGTTCTGAACTCGGCCCACCTCTTTTCAACTTTGACAAATTTTTGAACTTTGTCAAAGTGGTGGGCAGCAAAAAAATCCTGCCTATCCCCTAATCCCAAAAATCAGGGTTCAGACCAATGGAAGTCCCTGCTTTGGAAAAGAGCGATGGAGGAAGGGAATTACAACACCAAGCATTTAACCGTATGGCTGTTTTGAAAAACATCGGTTGCTTTTATAATATACATACCTTTTTCCAAACCCTCCATATTGAGTTGCGTTTGTTGAATATTCTGATAAGAGCGCACCCATTTACCTTCTATCGTAAAAACTTGAACTTGCTGCAAAGCACCTTGACATTGCAATACAAAATTACCCTGCGAAGGATTGGGAAATAGGGTCAGTTGCGGCATATTTTGTGTGTCGGCAACAAGGGTATTTTTGGCACTTTCGGCAATGGCTGTGTTTTGAGAAGTCGGTGCGGCGGCGGCATTGCTGTTGCAGCCCCCTATTTCGGCGATGAACTGGCTGCCGTAAGCAGCGATAAAATTGGGCAGCAAAGCAATAAAATCGGCAGCACTAAAGGTGCTATTGCTGCCGCTATCTACGCTGCCGTGCGCCGAAATGGTGTTGGCAACTTCAAAAACGCCGCTGCCGATGTCTTCATAATTGAAAGCAATGTTATCAGGGCAAAAATTGCTCACTACCAATTCGCCGTTTACAAAAGGATCTGACCATTTGGGGTTTGTATATACATCGCTGCCGGAAAGCGTCAATAAAAATGCTGCCAGAGCATCTTTTTGTGCTTGGGTGAGGTTGAGGTGCAAGCCGGGCGAACCACCGGGAGGCGGTGGCGGACCTATCAAACGCGGGTCTAAGTTGGTATTGATTGCCGGATTATACACAATCGTATTATAATGGTTGATGACGGCTTGCAAAGTGGGCAAACTGCCATTGTGCATAAAACTACCATTTACGATGCCCGCCGGATTCACCAAATCACGCAGCGAAGGCGCACGTGTAACCGTCAGATCTATAGAGTCGGGATAATTGGCAACACCGATGATATTGTTGTTGAGGCTATTGGGGTCAATATCAAATTCAGGGGCAGCGTGGCAAGCCTGACAACCCGCTCCGCCATTGGGAGGCGGTGTTAAAAATAATTGCTTACCTTGGTTTTCTTGTGCAGTAAAATTCGGAAAAGGCGCGCCTATATTACCCGTAGCCGCCAATCCGGCATCATATTTAGAATCAAAAGACTGAATACTCCGCACAAATTGCGCCATTGCCCGCTGCATGCGCAACTCCGTAATTTGCGGGTCGCCATACACCAGTGTAAAAAGGTCTTGATAATAATCAATGTCCTCCAATTTATTGATCAGCGAATCTAAATTCGGGTCGCCGTTTGCACCACTGAAGCCCATTTCGGCGTGGTCTTGAATAGGGCTGGTGGTTTGCTGCTCCAAACTATTGACGCGCTCGTCCCAAAAGAATTTTACCTCATTGGCAAAACGGGCATTTACCAAACGCATCGGGTGGCGTGCCGTTACACCATTTACGCCCGTATTCACCAATACCGTGTCGCTGAAAGCAAACTCCTGTTTGTGGCACGAACCACAGGAAACCGTATTATTGACGGATAATTGCGGGTCGTAAAACAGCACCCTGCCGAGCGTAGCACCCGCATCGGTAATCGGATTAGCGGCGGGCGTATTGTCTTTGGCAATATAAGCCGGAATATTTTGGTTGCTGTAATTATCCAAAGCATTTACATCAATAATACCCAATACCGAAGGAGCAGCCGAATAAGCCGCCGCCGCCATAAAAACCATTGAACTCACAATAAATTGTTTCTTTTTCATACCTTTAAAGTTTAGAACAAATAATTAATGTTTTTATCTGTTGTTTGATTTCTTTTTTGAATGATAATCAATCGTATAAGTTGTGGGAGCTGATGTATTTAGCCCATCATTCACCACTAAGCACTGTGTTTATATATAAAGCTCAATATCGGTACATCTTTTAGCAGTATGATAAAAATAGCGGTAAAATATAAAAATGTGTAGGTGTTTCAACAACGGATATGCTTATACTAAAACAAAGAAAAAAGATCACAAAAAATATGGCGCGATTTTAGACGAATATATCGTAATAGTCTGAAGAAAAAGAGCGATATTTGCACCTCGATTTTAATCTTCTTTTTTAGAACCCGCCCGCAACTTTTTATTATTTTCAACTCTATGAGTGCCGAACAATTTATCAGCAATGCGCATCCGGCTTATATCGAATCGTTGTATCGCGATTATCAGCAAAATCCTGCCGAATTGGAAATCGGTTGGCGCAAATTTTTTGAAGGTTTTGATTTTGCCCTTCAATACCAAAACGCCACTGCCGGTGAAAATGGAGCAGATAATACTGCTGCTGTAAATACAGGAATATACCATACTGCCGATTTGGATATTCCCAACGAAATCAAAGTGTATTCTCTCATTTACAGCTATCGCAAAAATGCCCACTTGATTTCCAAAACCAACCCCATTCGCCAGCGCAAAGACCGCCGCGCCTATTTGGAACTCAGCGACTATGGCTTGACGGAAAATTTGTTGGATCAGGAATTTTATGTGGGCAATATTTTGGGATTGGGCAAAACCACCCTGAGCCGTATTATCGCTTTTTTACAAAAAGCCTACGGCGGCTCTATTGGTGTGGAGTATCATTATATCCGCGACCCGCAACGCCGCCACTGGATACGCGAAAAAATAGAAATGCGCCCCGATAATTTCGGTTTCTCTATTGATAAGAAAAAGCGCATCTTAAAAAAACTCAACGAAGCCACCGTATTGGAGGAGTTTTTGGGTAAAAAGTTTTTGGGCGAAAAACGTTTCTCGCTCGAAGGCGGCGAAAGCACCATTCCTGCCTTAGATGCCATTATTAATACGGCTGCCGACCAAGGTGCAGAAGAATGTACCATTGCTATGGCACATCGCGGGCGGCTCAATGTATTGTCCAACATTATGGGCAAAACCTACGACTATATTTTTAGCGAATTTGAAGGTCGTATGCCCAGCGACCAAACCATGGGCGATGGCGATGTGAAATACCATTTGGGCTATTCTTCTTTGGTAGAAACCCCTTCGGGCAAAAAAATACACCTCAAATTAGCCCCCAACCCTTCGCACCTCGAAGCCGTTGATCCCGTATTGCTCGGCTTCACACGCGCCAAAGCCGATGTAGTCTATCAGTCCGATTTTAAAAAAATAATGCCCATTATCATTCACGGCGATGCTGCCGTTGCCGGTCAGGGCGTTATTTATGAAATAGCACAAATGGCAAACCTCAGAGGCTACCTCACCGGCGGTACAATACATTTCGTTATCAATAACCAAATTGGCTTTACCACCGACTTCGACGATGCCCGCAGCAGCGACTACTGCACTGCCATTGCCGCTATTGTAGAAGCTCCCGTATTGCATGTAAACGGTGACGATGCCGAAGCCGTAGTGTATGTATCCGAAATGGCAGCCGAATACCGCCAACGCTTCGGCGGCGATGTGTATATAGATATGGTGTGCTATCGCAAACACGGACACAACGAAGGCGATGACCCCAAATTTACGCAGCCGCAGATGTATAACTTCATCAACAAGCACGCCAACGTGCGCGACCTCTATGTGAAAAAACTCACCGAACAGGGCGATTTGGAAGCAACGATGGCAAAAGCACTGAATGAGGATTTTTGGAAACAACTCCAAGACCGCTTAGATGATATACGTCAAAATACATTGCCCTACAAATATCAGGAACCGGAGCAGGCGTGGCGCAGCCTGAACAAATCCACACCGGCGAGTTTTGAACAAACCTATCCCACCGCCATCAGCGATGAAACTTTGCAACAATTGGTAAATGCTTTAGATGCTTTGCCGGAAAATTTTACGCCGATGCGCAAGGTGAGCAAAATGCTCGAAGATAATAAAAAAATGCTCCTCGAAGCGGGCAAAGCCGATTGGGCAAGTGCCGAATTATTGGCGTATGCTTCTATTTTGAAGGAAGGTAATAATGTGCGCATGAGTGGTCAAGATGTAAAAAGAGGCACTTTCAGCCATCGCCACGCCGTCATTTGGGACGAAAACACCAATGCTGAATACAACCGCCTCAGCCGTATCAGCGACACGCAAGGCAGGTTTTTGATTTACAACTCGCTGCTGTCGGAATTTGCCGTACTTGCCTTTGAATACGGCTATTCTATGGCTTCGCCCGACCAGTTGGTATTGTGGGAGGCACAATTTGGCGATTTTGCCAACGGCGCACAGACCATTTTTGACCAGTTTATTGCTTCGGGCGAAAGCAAATGGCAGCGTATGAGCGGCTTGGTGATGCTGTTGCCACACGGCTACGAAGGGCAAGGACCCGAACACTCATCGGCGCGTTTGGAGCGTTATTTACAAGCAACCGCCGAAGAAAACATCATTGTTGCCAATATCACCGAGCCGGCAAATTTCTTCCACATTTTGCGCCGCCAGTTGGCATTTCCGTTCCGCAAGCCTTTGGTGGTGATGTCGCCAAAATCCCTCTTGCGCCACCCGCGTTGTGTGTCGCCGGTAGCGGCATTTACAACAGGGCATTTCAAAGAAGTAATAGACGATACACAAACAGTGGCGGCAGCGAAAGTAAAACGCATTTTGCTGTGTAGCGGAAAATTGTATTATGAATTGTTGGACTACAAAGAGCAAAACAAACGCAACGATATAGCTTTGGTGCGCTTGGAGCAGTTGTATCCGCTGCCTGCAAAGCAACTGAACGAAATAGTGAAAAAATATAAAAATGCCGAAGTAGTATGGGTACAAGAAGAACCCGAAAATATGGGAGCGTGGTGGTATTTGCGGAATACCTACCGCGAGGCTGCTTTGCGTGCAATTACGCGCAAACGCAGTGCATCTACGGCTACCGGATTTAAAAAGCTGCATCAAAAAGAGCAGGAAGCCATCATCAACAAGGCTTTTGAATGATAAGAGATTTTTAAACAATTCGGCTATAAAAAAAAGCGGCAACTCAATAAAAAGTTGCCGCTTTTTTTATAACAGAAAAATCATTTACATCGCTGACTTGCGCGGGTTGAAATATTTTTGATAATTAAAACCCAGCAATTCCGCCAAATTTTTTGCCCACCACAAAAATAGTAGCGGCAAAACCACCACCACCAATTTATTGTATTGATATGCGCCTGCAAAGTCGCCGTGAATGGCGTGCTGTACGGCTCTTGTAAGCCCACAAGCATAACATTCTATATCAAATAATACCTTAGACAAACAAATACTTTCGCCCTTATCAAAAAAATTGGCGGGCAATATCAACAACACAACAGGTGCTATTAATAAAAAGGCAATTTGTAGGTATCGGAGCAGTTGGCGCATAAGAGGCGGTACAAAAACTACTGAAATTTATATTATAAAGTTTCGGTATAAGAGCCGTTTTTAGGCTGCAAATCACCAGTGATGATGCGAATGAGGTCTATCAAAGCCCAAATACCGCAACCGCCGGCAGTTAATAATTGAAGCACACCCTCTAAGGTATAACCCAAATAAAAACGGTGAATACCCAACACTCCTACGAGAGCAGCTAATACCAAAGCAATAAGCTGACTTTTGCCGCTGGTAGGTGCAGCAGGGGTTTGTTTTTCGGGGTTTTGTACTTTTTTGGCAGCTTGGCTGATGCTCGCAGCTTCCAATACACTCACTTTGCCGTCTTGAGTAGCTTTTTCAATTTTTTTCAAGAGTTTTTGCTCTTGTTTGCTCATAGTAGCCGATGCGGGAGCTTCTACTGTTTGAGGGGCAGCAGTGGCAGCAACAACCGGAACATTCACTTCATTTACCAACAAAGCCAAATCTTCATTGGTAGAGGCGGTGAGGTTATAAGCAGGAAGGGTGTTCAGCGTTTCGAAGGCGGCGACTTTTTCCTGTGCAGTTGGTTGGATAGCGGCAGTGGCACTATTTTGCTCGGCACGATTCGCTTTTTTGTGTTTGCTGATTTTTGATGCCGTTTGTTTGGGGGCGGCTTCGTTCAGGGGGTTTAAACGTAGGGCAAGCCGTATCAAAGTGGCGGCTGCAAGAGCTGTTGAACACCACCATCACTAATAATACCAAAAACATTGCTACTGCATTGTTGAAATACATTTTTTTCATAAAAAACTTAAAGATTTTGATTGTTAAGAAATGAATTATGAGTTAAATTTATATGTTTTTTTAAAAAAATAATATATACTATTGAACAATAAGTGCTAACGCACATTTATTTGCAATTTATTTAATTGACGACTAAAGAATTTAACTAACTGAAAATGAATATTTTGGTAGTAAAATTTTGGTTGAAAATAATATAAACCCAATAAAATCAACTACTTATATTGCATCAATAAAAAACTTGATGCACTCGGCGGCAGCATTTTTATTTTGATTTAAAGGTAATACAACAATTTAAAAAAACAAGGAGGTAGTCTGTTTTTTTAAAAAAAAATGAAGCGATTTAGCAATATTATACAAAATGTTGATTGCAGAAAATAAAAAAACCGCACGATGCGTAGCAAACGTGCGGTTTAAGCCAAAAATATAACACTGCCAAAAATTATTTCATTCCTTCTTTTACTTTCAGTTGTTGCCCCAATTTGATATTGTTATCGCTCATATTATTGAGTTTTTTGAGGGCTTCTACCGACATATTCATTCGTTTGGATATATTGTATAAAGTGTCACCTTGTTTTACGGTATAGGTACTCGCAATTCCGCTATTGGCATTGTTGGCGGAAGATGAGGTGCTGCTACCGATAAGCGGAGCAGGGGTGTAAGTTTTTGTTTTTTCGGGTGTATTCATCGTTTGTGATGAAGTAGAAACCGAAGCTGATGGCAATTTTTTGTCAGGTGTGCTACTGTTTTCTAAATAGCTGCGCACCGAACTGTTCATTACTGTGGTATTGTTGTTGGCACTCGACGGCGGAGAGGGCTGATGATACGAACTGGCTTGTGCTTTGGTGCTGCTCGCCGATTGGTTGCTGCCGTTTCCTTTGGTCGGGTTGTTTTGTGGTGCTATGCCACCATTGGAGGCACTGGCAAAGGTGGCAGGAGTCGGCTCTTCAAACAGAGGCTCTTGCGGCTCGTCTTCTTCGGTATAGGGTTTGCGCGGTGCTTTGCTGCGCAAATAAATCTCTTCATCTTCGCGGGGCTGTGCTCCTTGCGACAAATTATTCAGTTTGTACAGTTTACTCAGTTTGATACCATACATTTGAGCAATGTCGTGCATTTTTTCACCTTTGCGCACCTTGTGTATTATACTGCCCAAAGGAGCTTTATTGCGTTTGGCTTGCAAATAAATTTTGGTATTGGCGGGTATCAAATGATTGATGTCGATTTCATTGTATTTGCACAGGCGTTTCACGTCCACATTAAAAGCGCGTGCCACCTGCCGAGGTGTGATGTCGGTATTTACGGCTACGGTTTTGATGCCGTTGTAATAAAATACATCACCCGGAATATAGCGCGGACTGCGCTCTGCATCTTCTAATAAAGTGCTGCTGCCATTGGCGGTGGCATTGTGCGGAGCAGAATAAGGAGTAGGAGGCGGAACAATGCCACCCGATGCCAAAATCTGTTGGTCATCAAAGCGATATAATTGGTAGCGTTCGATGGTTTCTATCAGCAACTCATCGTATTTGGGGTTGGTGGCATAGCCGTACTCTTTCAAAGAACGCGCCCAACCTCGATAATCATTTACCGGAATGAAAAATAAACCGGAATAACGCTGTGTATTGCGCAAATAGGACGAATGATCCGCATAAGAATCATAAGCAGAGCCGTATTTACGAAAACAATCATTCGGGTTGTCATCATCACGGAACACACGCTCACCTTGCCAGCTGTGGCACTTGATACCGAAATGGTTGTTGGCTTCGCGCGCTAAATAGCTGTTGCCGGCATTGGATTCCAAAATCGCCTGCCCCAACTTGATACTGGCAGGAATACCCACTTTCTTCATTTCTTCCATAGCCACCGATTGGTAGGTTTCTATGTAATCCTGCACCGAAAAATCGCCGCAATAAGAAAGTTTAAAAGGAAAAACACACAGAGCCATCAGACTCCATAAACGCAAATGGCGCAAAGCACCTGAAAATAAAACTTGGCGGTTCATAATTTTTAATTTTTGGCGTTAAAAAATTTTTCTTCTTCTAAAAACAGTACTATCAACAGCCGTGCCAATTTTTTTATTTTTATTGAAAAAATAAAAAATAAATGTATAAAATATTATTAATCAATGATTTATTTTAAAGATAATTCAATAAAAGAACAATTTTAAAAAGATAGACCCCTTGGATAAAAAATAAACACTTTTGTTTAATGCGTTATAAATTGCTGCGCTACTGTCTTGAAAAATATTTTTTTTCAAAAAAAAACGCTACCTTTCTATGATAAAAAACACAGCAACACATGCATAGAAGATTACAATGGACGTGCAAACGTTTTGATGAACTCAGCGTACACGAATTATACGAAATAATGGTGATGCGGCAGGAGGTGTTCGTAGTAGAACAGAATTGTGCTTTTGTAGATGCCGACGGTATTGATTTGAAAAGTTGGCACCTGTTGGGGTATATGAAAAATGGTGTATTGGCAGCGTATGCCCGTATTGTGCCGGCGGGTGTGAGCTATGTGGAAGTGTCGGTGGGCAGAATTGTAACTGCGCCCAAATACAGGCATTTGGGTATGGGAAAAGATTTGATGGAAGAATTGCTGCGCCGCACCGAAGAACTATATTCCAAAGTACCCATTCGCATCGCTGCCCAAAAATATTTAGAAAATTTTTATACTTCTTATGGTTTTCGAGCAGAAGGGGAGCCTTTTTTGTGGGACGGCATCTGGCATGTGTATATGCTCCGTTGATGCAACTACACTTGTTTCTTTTTAAAAAATCTTAATCTTTACTTTGTTTTTTTATAAAAATGTAAGTATATTTATAAAAATAAATAACTTTGTTAGTTTGCCACTCGGCACTGCAAAAGCAGTGCGGTGGTGTTTTTTATTGTATTCTCACATATTTTTTCATTTCAAAAACATTATTTAATAATAGTAATCATTTTTTTTAAATATGACAGTATTGACTCAAAAATATGCCGACCTTGACAATTTTGTAGGTGGTTCGGCGATGCCCAGTTCTGCTACACGCACCTTAGATGTTATTTCGCCCTTAGACGGCTCTTTGCTCACTACCGTGCCGATGTCCAATTATCAGGATTTGGACGCTGCGGTGCAAATCGCTAAAGCGGCACAAAAGGCTTGGGCAAAAATGCCTATTAAAGAGCGCGTACAAGTATTTTTTCGCTATCGCAATTTATTGGAAAAATATGCCGATGAACTCACGGCTTTGGTGCAGGAAGAAAATGGCAAAACTTGGAGCGAAGCACGCGCCGAAATAGACAAGAGCATCGAACTCACCGAATTTGCCTGCTCTATGCCCCAGCTCATTCAGGGCGAAATTCTTGAAGTAAGTCGCGGCGTGGAGTGTCGTATCGAGCGTTTTCCGTGGGTGTGGTAGCGAGCATCGTTCCTTTTAATTTTCCGGCAATGGTGCCGAACTGGACAATCCCCAATGCCTTGGTGCTGGGCAACGCTATGATTTTGAAACCTTCGGAAATGGTGCCGCTCAGTGCGTTGCGTTTGGCACAATTGCTCAAAGAAGCAGGATTACCCGATGGCTTGCTCAATATCGTAAACGGCGACCGCGAAATTGTGGAAGCCATCTGCGAACACCCCGATATTGAAGCTGTATCGTTTGTGGGTTCTACCAAAGTAGCAAAATTGGTGTATATCAATTCAAGTACCCATCTCAAAAGATGCTTGGCTCTCGGCGGCGCAAAAAATCACCTCATCGTGTTGCCCGATGCCAACCCCGCAATGACCGCCGGTAATGTGGCGGCTTCAATGAGCGGCTGCGCCGGACAACGCTGTATGGCAGCTTCGGCGATGGTGGGCGTAGGGCAGGTGCAGCATATTGTGGATCTGCTCTGCGAAGAAGCCAAAAAAATAGTGCCCGGCGATAATTTGGGAGCAGTTATTTCCAAAGCTGCCAAGGAGCGCATCGAACGCTATATCACTGAAGCTGAACAAATGGGAGCAAAAATTTTGGTGGACGGCAGAAACCACACCGTAGCGGGCAAAGAGGGCGGTTTTTATGTAGCACCCACCGTTATTGATTATGTTACGCCCGATATGTCGGTGGCACGCGAAGAAATTTTCGGTCCGGTGATTTCCATTATGCGCGCCAACACATTGGAAGAAGCCCTTGCAATTGAAAACAACAACCCTTACGGCAATGCGGCTTCGGTATTTACACAAAGCGGCGGTGCTGCCAAAAAAGTAATAGACAATGCCGCCGCCGGTATGGTGGGCATCAATATTGGTGTGCCGGTGCCGCGCGAGCCGTTTTCTTTTGGCGGTTGGAACGAATCAAAATTTGGTACAGGCGACATCACCGGAAAAAGCTCTATTGAGTTTTGGACCAAACTCAAAAAAACCACCACCAAATGGGAAGCCGAAGCCCGTGTGAATTGGATGTCGTAAGATAAATTATAATTTGTTCCTGCCTAAAACATAAAAGGTAGAATTAACAATTTTTAGAAAAATCATTCTTAGGAAACTAAAAAACTCAATTACAACAGATGTACGAAGTAGCAGATGACATTTTAAATGCGGTAGATGAGCCAAATTATGGATATAGACGAGAGTATTTTCGTCATAAAAATACTTTGCTTTTTCACGGTGACATATTGAATACAGAACTTTTTAATAAGCAATTTATAGATTTGATTGTTACTTCTCCACCCTATAATGTGGGAATTGAATATAATTCAAATGATGATGAATTAAATTATGAACAGTATCTAAAATTTTCAGAAGAATGGATGCAGAATTGTTTTAATTGGAGCAAAACACAAGCAAGGTTTTGTTTAAATATTCCACTTGATAAAAACAAAGGTGGGCATAGGGCTGTTGGGGCTGACTTAACAAAAATTGCTCAAAAAGTTGGTTGGAAATATAAAACAACAATAATTTGGAATGAGGGTAATATTTCAAGGCGAACAGCTTGGGGTTCTTGGAAATCTGCTTCAGCACCAGTTGTAATTGCGCCCGTTGAACTCATTGTAGTGCTTTATAAAGATGAATGGAAAAAAACAAATGGTAGCAAAATTTCTGATGTAACAGGTGATGAATTTAAAGATTGGACACAAGGGGTTTGGGTTTTCAATGGAGAAAGCAAAAAGCGAATAGGACACCCAGCACCATTTCCGAAGGATTTACCACATCGTTGCATTAAACTTTTTAGCTATGTAAATGATCTGGTTTTTGACCCTTTTGCAGGTAGTGGAACAACACTTTTAGTGGCACAAAATCTAAATAGAAAAGCAATAGGAACTGAATTGGATAGCGAATATTGCGAATTAGCAAAAAATAGGATTTTAAAAGAAACAGGAACATTAAATTTTGAACTAAATGTCAGAGAAAATATCACAGCTTGATTTAATCAAGGAGTTTTTTATAAAGAACCCACTGAGAGACATTCAGCATCCGGAAGTAGTAGATTGGGTTGTAGCTGAATTCAAGAAGCGAACGGGGGACGTTTTTAGAGATCCAGATAGAGGTATTCGTTCCTTATCTCAAAAAGGTTTCCTCATCAAAGTAGCCAAAGGCGTATATCGCTACGACCCCGAATATGTTACAAATAGAGAATTGGAGGATTTTACACCTGCACAGAAAAAAGAAATCTTAGAAAGGGATAATTACAAATGTGTGATTTGTGGTAGAGGAAAACAAGACGGAGTTGAATTGCATATTGACCACATTAAAGCTAAAGATTTCGGAGGTGAAGCAACTATTGAAAATGGACAAACTTTGTGTGCCCAACATAACTTTCTGAAAAAAAACTTTAAACAAACAGAAACAGGAAAGAAAATGTTTATCCGCCTTTATGAACTTGCTAAAATTCAAGAAGATATAACACTTCTAAAATTTTGTACAGAAATTTTAGAAGTGTTTGAGCGCAATAATGTAAACGGACATATAGAGTGGAAAAAATAAATACATATAATAATTTTACAAAAATTATATGAAAAAAATAATTATTTATACATAATAAAAATATAATCAGAAATGCTTACAGATACTAATAATCTTATCACTCAAGCAGAAAAAGACGAAATTTTAAACAATAATTTAGAATATACCCTTTTTTCGTGGTCAAAACAAGCCGGTCTTAATCCTATAAATATAGAATACGGCGAAGGCGTTTATTTATACGATTATGACGGCAAACGCTATATTGATTTTTCTTCGGGTTTGATGAACGTAAATATCGGACACGCCCACCCGCGCGTTACGCAGGCTGTTGCAAAGCAAATGCAACAAATCAGCTATGTAACACCGAGTTGTATTACCAAAGCACGCGGCGAAGCAGGAAAAAAATTAGCGGAAATCACCCCCGGTAATCTCAAAAAGACCTTGTTTACGGTGTGCGGTGCTACCGCCATTGAAAATGCCATTAAACTCGCCCGTCTCTATACCGGCAGACACAAAATCATCGCCCGCTATCGCGCTTTTCACGGAGCAAGCTACGGAGCTATGACCGCCGGCGGCGACCCCCGCAAGCTGGCTTCCGATTCGCAGCAAATTCCTAATATTATACATGTAGAAGATGCCTATTGCTATCGTTGTCCTTGGAGTCAGAAAATAGAATCCTGCCACCGCGAATGTGTATCGCATATAGAGCGCGTGATAGAATTTGAAGGACCCGAAAATATCGCCGCTATTCTGATGGAGGGTGAAAGCGGCAGTTCCGGCTGCATCAAGTATCCGCCCGATTATTGGAAACGCTTGCGCGAAATATGCGATCGCTATGGCATTTTGCTCATCGCCGATGAAGTGATGAGTGGTTTTGGACGTACCGGAAAATGGTTCGGTGTGGATAATCACGGCGTAGTACCCGATATGATAGCCACCGCCAAAGGACTTACCGCCGGCTATATTCCATTGGGTGCTTTGATAGTGAGCGATACCATTGCGGCGCATTTCAACGACCGCCCTTTGATGTTGGGCTTAACCTATTCGGCACATACAGTGGGTTGTGCGGCAGCAGTGGAGGTCTTGAATATTTATGAAGATGAAAACCTCATAGAAAATGCCGCCGCTATGGGCAAATATGTGGACGAGCAGGTAGAAATGCTGAAACAAAAACATCGTTGTATCGGCGATTTTCGCAATACGGGCTTATTGGGTTGTTTGGAAATCGTGAAAAATCGCGATACCAAAGAGCCAATGGCTCCTTTCAATGCGAAGCTCTCCGAAATGGCGGTGATGAATCAGGTGGCTGCAAAAATCAAGGAATTGGGCATGTACACTTTTGTGCGTTGGAATTATGTATTCATTGCACCGCCGCTTTGCATCACCCGCGAGCAGATTGACGAAGGTTTGGCGATTATCTCGCAAGCTCTGAGCATCGCCGATGCTCATTGTTATTAATATAAAATGTTTTTTTTTGTGAATCAGTGAAAATGAATATCAATTTTTTTATTAAAAAAAAATATTCTTAAAAAAATAATATCACCTCATGTCTGTCAATATCAAAAGATTAATTATCTCTGTAGCTATTCCGCTGTTGTTGGGGTCTATTGCAGGTATTGCCACCAGCAGAAATATTGAAAACTGGTACAATCAACTCAATAAACCCTCTTTTGCTCCGCCCAACGAGGTGTTTGGTCCAGTATGGACCTTGTTGTATATTCTGATAGGCGTGGCTCTATATCGTTATTGGCAAAGTACAGCAGTAAATGAAAATGAAAAGAAAAAAGGATATATATTGTTTGGTGCTCAATTATTGCTGAATTTTTTGTGGAGTTTTATTTTTTTTGAGTTTAAACAATTAGGATTGGCTTTTTTTGAAATTATATTGATGTGGATAGCAATATTATTGACTATTGTTGTTTTCAGCAGGGCAGATAAAGGTGCTGCCCGCTTGTTAGTACCCTATATTGCGTGGGTGAGTTTTGCCTGTGTTTTAAATTATGCTTATTGGACTTTAAATCGATAAAGTGTAGTCAATTATCTTTTGTAGTAATAAAAAAAAACGCAAATAACACATATCCTATTTACTATATGCAGCAGCCCTTGTCGTCAGCCTCCGAACTCCGCGAAACTATCAAACAGTCGTCGCTTTATAGCGAAGACCTTGCCCCCATTCCGCTTCAACAACGCACTTGGAATAAGTGGAATTTAGCGGCACTGTGGGTAGGTATGGCAGTGTGTATTCCCACCTATATGCTGGCTTCTTATATGATAAAATCCGGCTTAAATTGGGATACTGCTTTGATAATTATCGGTTTGGCAAATTTAGTTATCACCTTGCCGATGATTTGGAACGGGGCGGCAGGTGTGCGCTACGGTATTCCGTTTCCGGTGCAGGGCAGGTCGGCTTTTGGCATCAAGGGTGTACATATTCCTTCGTTGCTGCGAGCCTTAGTGGCTTGCGGGTGGTTCGGTATTCAAACGTGGATTGGTGGATTAGCAATTTATTCTATTTTTAATGCCATTACCGGCAATCAAGATGTGGCGGGTTTCTCTGTCGGTGAATTTATTTGCTTTGCCATTTTTTGGCTCATCAATATCTATTTTGTATGGAAAGGGACAGAACAAATTAAATGGCTTGAAAACTGGTCGGCACCGATATTGATACTGATCGGATTGGCTCTGATTAATTGGGGCTATCAAAAAGGGGCAAGTTGGAATGATGTATTGGTACAAAGCAACCAACTGAAAAAGAAAAGTCTGCTCCTCAACGAAACCTTAGACACCTTGCGCCTCAACCCGATAATTGATGTAGATACTACTTCCAATGCGAAAGAGTTTCGTATAATTTTACCACTCAATTCCGGCAGAACCGACACTACTTCGTGGCAACCTTTTGACCCCCGCGCCAAATTAATTCCGGTGCGCAGTATTGTCCTCAATGGTGCCGAAACCGTAGTAGATATTACCAAAGATATAGTACCGAAAATAAAAGCACAATACCGCAATGCCGAAGGAAAAACTTCCAGTATCGTCACGGCGCAAATTCATTATGTAAAAACCCCCTCCGATTGGTTTTGGCTGTATGTAACTTGGTTTACAGCGATGGTAGGATTTTGGGCAACGATGGCTATCAGTATCTCCGACATCACACGCTTTGCACAAAGTCAGGAAGACCAACGCTTAGGACAACTGCTCGGCTTGCCGCTCACGATGGTGTTTTATTCGTTTGTCGGTATTTTTGTCACTTGTGCAGCAGTTTTGGCTTTTAGCGATATTATGATAGCAGACGATGCTCCCTGGGATCCCATTTCGCTCATTTCCCGCTTCAATAATCCCTGGGTAGTAGTATTTGCACAAATTGCCCTGCTCATTGCTACACTCAGCACCAATATCGCCGCCAATATTATTGCCCCCGCTTATACTTTTTCCAATATGTTCCCCAAAACTATTGATTTCAAAACAGGTGGTGTCATTGCGGGCATTATCGGCATCATCATTTGCCCCTGGTGGCTAATGGACAGCATCAGTAGTATTTTGTTATTTGTGAGTGGTTTGCTGGGACCCGTTTTGGGTGTATTGTTGTGCGACTATTTTTTGATAAAAAAACAACAACTGGAATTAGACGACTTGTACCTGCATCAAGGTATTTATCAGTATCAAAATGGTTTTAATAAAGCAGCAATGATAGCTTTAATAGCAGGCATCGCTTGCGCTTTGATAGGAAAATGGATACCCGATTTAGAATTTTTATTCTCTTTTGCGTGGTTTATAGGCTTTGCAGTGGCTTTTGTGCTGTATTATATACTGATGCGCCGAAATATAAATCACAATGTGTCTTAAAAATATTATAATTTTCAATTTTAGTTATTTATTATTACCAATAAAACAATGAGCATCTTAATAAAAAACGGCAGAATTATTACCGCTTCGGCTGATTTTGTAGGTGATATTTATATAGAAAACGAAATCATACGAGCTATAGGCAGCAATTTGCCCTATAAAGCCGATCAAGTAATTAATGCCAAAAATCGTTGGATTATGCCCGGCGGCATCGACCCGCATGTGCATTTGGATATGCCATTTATGGGTACGTTTTCGTCCGACAACTACGAAACCGGCACCCGTGCCGCCCTCTTCGGCGGTACTACTACCGTCATTGATTTTGTCCTCCAAACGCAGGGAAAATCGTTGTACCACGCCCTTCATCAATGGCAAGGACGCGCCAACGGCAACGCCGTGGGAGACTACTCCTTTCACATGGCTGTCACCGACTTCAACGAAAACACCAAAAAAGAAATTGCCGAAATGGTAGAGCAAGAAGGCATCACTTCTTTTAAAACATTTATGGCATACAAAGGCGCACTCATGATTGATGACCGCCAAATGGTGGGCTTGATGGAAGAAGTGAAACGCTGCGGCGGTATGGTGACAGTGCACGCCACCAACGGCGATGTCATCGACTACCTCATCGCCAAGCACCGCGCCGAAGGAAAATTGTCGCCTTTGTATCATTATCTGTCGCAGCCCGAAATGACCGAAGCCGAAGCATCGGGGCGTTTTGCACAAATGGCAGACTACACAGGTGTACCCGCTTACATTGTGCATCTTACCTGCGAAGGAGCACTCAACGCCGTGCGCGATGCCAACTACCGCAATCAAAATGTGGCAGTAGAAACCTGTATTCAGTATTTGTTGTTAGATGCTTCGCTCTACAAGCGCGATTTTGAAGGCGCAAAATGGGTGATGAGTCCGCCCCTGCGCGAACCCAAAGACCAAACTGCACTATGGGCAGGCATCAACCAAGGCACGGTAAAAGTAGTAGCCACCGACCATTGCCCTTTTAAATGGGAGCAAAAACTGATGGGCAAAAATGATTTTTCCAAAATCCCCAATGGACACCCCGCTATTGAACATCGTTTTGAATTGCTGTTTTCGGAGGGTGTGCAAAAAGGAAAAATTACGCCCAACAAGTTTGTAGAAGTAATTGCCACCAATCCGGCGAAATTGTTTGGTATGTTTCCGCGCAAAGGAACGATTTCGGTAGGTGCTGATGCTGATTTGGTAATCCTTGACCCCAAAGAAAAACACAGCATTTCTGCCGCTACCCATCACATGAACGTAGATTATTCGGCGTATGAAGGCTGGAAACTCACCGGAAAAGTGAAAACCGTATTGCTGCGCGGAAAAGTAGCCATTGATGAAGGACGCTGTTTGATAGAAAAAGGCTACGGACAATTTATCAAACGCAATAAAGTAAACGGTAAAATTTAACGAAATTAAAAAGTGCCGTTTTTTTAAAAAAAATAGCATTGTGTTTTTTATTGTAAAGTATTGATAATTACAATTTTACACTAAAAAATAATAATATTTTTATTTAATTTTTTTTCAAAAAAAGAACAACAATTTCATTTAAAAATTATGCCTCGTATTATAAAATCAGGATTAATCCAAATGAGCCTTCCTATCAGCGAAGGCGAAGGCACTATACCGGAAATAGTAGATGCTATGCTGCAAAAGCATATTCCATACATTGAAGAAGCCGGAAAAAAAGGAGTGCAAATACTGTGTTTGCAGGAAATTTTCAATACACCTTATTTCTGCCCGGGGCAGGATAAAGCGTGGTATGCCTCTGCCGAAGCCGTGCCGGGTCCTACTACCGAACTGATGGCGCAATATGCCAAAAAATACGGAATGGTCATTATAGTGCCTGTTTACGAAAAAGAGCAAGCCGGATTTTTGTACAACACCGCCGCTGTTATTGATGCCGATGGCACTTATTTGGGAAAATACCGCAAACAACATATCCCACATACAACAGGATTCTGGGAAAAATTC
The DNA here is from genome assembly GCA_016711285.1 of Sphingobacteriales bacterium. Lineage (NCBI taxonomy): Bacteria > Pseudomonadati > Bacteroidota > Sphingobacteriia > Sphingobacteriales > Sphingobacteriales bacterium. The sequence continues at coordinate 351,632 of JADJTG010000012.1, read as the reverse complement.
TTCTTCCGCCCCGGTAATTTAGGGTTTCCGGTGTTTCAAACACAATATGCCAAAGTGGGTGTTTATATCTGCTACGACCGTCATTTTCCCGAAGGTGCACGTGCTTTGGGCTTAAATGGTGCTGAAATTGTATATAATCCTTCTGCTACTGTGGCAGGTTTGTCGCAATATTTGTGGAAATTGGAGCAACCCGCCCACGCCGCTGCCAATGGCTATTTTATGGGCTGCATCAATCGTGTAGGAACTGAAAAACCTTGGAATTTGGGCAAATTTTACGGTACTTCGTACTTTGTAGATCCGCGCGGACAAATTTTTGCGCAAGCCTCCGAAGACAAAGACGAACTCCTTATTGCCGATTTTGATTTGGATATGATAGATGAAGTGCGTGCCACTTGGCAATTCTTCCGCGACCGCCGCCCCGAAAGTTATGACGATTTAGTGCGTTTGTAAGCAGCTTTATTTTTTTTTGAAAAACCCATAAAATTTTAAAATCTTGTGGGTTTTCTATCTCAATTATTTAAAAGATATTTTTTTCTTGCAATGATACAAAACAACCGCCTTGCTCTGCAAGAGTACGAGCGCAATTTTGCCGACATACACCCGCCTTTTGACAATCAGGAAGCCGTATCAGCCGAAGCTAATCGTTGCCTTTTTTGTTACGATGCGCCCTGCACCAAAAGCTGCCCCACAAGTATCAACGTGCCGCAGTTTATCAAACAAATTGCTACGGGCAATATAAAAGGTGCTGCCAAAACCATTTTTGATTCCAATATTATGGGCGCGGGCTGTTCGCGTGTGTGTCCCGTAGAAAAATTGTGCGAAGGCTCTTGTGTTTATAATCTTCTTCACGAAGAACCAATACAAATAGCCCGTTTACAACGCCACGCCACCGAAACAGCCATCGAGCAACAATGGAAACTCTACGAGCGCAAAGCCCCTAACAACAAGCGTGTAGCAATAGTAGGAGCCGGACCCGCCGGATTGTCGTGCGCCCACGCTCTCGCCCTGCAAGGTGTGGAAGTGACCGTGTTTGAAAAAGAAGCCAAAGGCGGTGGTTTGATGACCTACGGCGTGGCAGCTTACAAAGTAAGTCCCGAATTTTGCGAAGCCGAAGTAAATTGGATTACCTCCATTGGCGGCATTGATGTACGCTATCAGCAAGAATTGGGAAAAGATTTTTCGCTGGAAGATTTGCGCCGCAACTACGATGCGGTATTTTTGGGAATAGGTGTAGGGCTTACCCGCAATTTGGGCATTGAAGGTGAAAATTTAGAAGGAGTGGTGGATGCTATTGCTTTCATTTACGACCTGCGCACACAACCGCATCAGCAAGTGCCGGTGGGTAATAAAGTGGCAGTAATCGGTATGGGAATGACCGCCATTGATGCCGCTACTCAAAGCAAACGCTTAGGTGCACAGGAGGTAACAATTTTATATCGCCGCACCGAAAACGAAAAACCCTGCACCGATGTGGAGTTGGATATAGCCAAATTAGACGGCTGCAATATCGTGTGGTTGGCAGCACCCAAAGAAATCATCGGCGAAAACGGCGAAGTAAAACAATTGGTGTGCAGCAAAATGAAACTCGGAGAAGTGGACGCTTCGGGCAGACGCTCCCCTGTGGACAGTGGCGAAACTTTTGTGCTGGATATTGATATGCTCATCAAAGCTACCGGACAAATGCCATATCAGCATTTGGTACAAATGGCGGCAGTGAACGAAAAAAGCGGAAAAATACAAACCAGCGCACAAGGAGCTACCAATATAGCAGGTGTATTTGCCGGCGGCGATTGTGTAAATGGCGGCAAAGAAGTAGTAGATGCCGTACAAGCCGGAAAAGTAGCGGCACAGGGCATTTTAGAATATTTAGCATTGGCATAAAAAGCCGCAGTATTTATTTTTTTAAAAAAAATCGCACGAAAAATATTTTATGGCAAACCTCGCAAATAATTATCTCGGTATTCAATCGCCCAATCCTTTTTGGTTGGCATCGGCTCCGCCTACCGACAAAAAATATAATGTAATGCGTGCTTTTGAAGCAGGCTGGGGCGGTGTGGTATGGAAAACACTTGGCTCGCAAGTAAAAAATGTGTCTTCGCGCTATTCCTCTGTTGATTATCACGGACATCGCGTAATGGGATTCAATAATATTGAACTCATTTCCGACCGCCCTTTGCATATTAATTTGCGCGAAATTGCCGAAACGGTGCGCGAATTTCCCGACCGTGCTATGGTGGTATCCCTGATGGCAGACAACAACCGCCAATCGTGGCACGAACTCATTAAGCAGGTGGAAGATACAGGCGCACACGGCATTGAACTCAACTTCGGCTGCCCGCACGGAATGATTGAGCGCGGTATGGGTGCTGTGGTAGGGCAAGACCCCGAAATTGCTAAAATGGTGGTGGAATGGGTGATGGAAGTCGCCACAATTCCGGTTATCACCAAGCTCACGCCCAATGTACACTCCGTAGTGCCTACGGCAAAAGCTGTGGTAGCAGCAGGAACAAATGGCTTGTCGCTTATCAATACCATACAATCTGTTACCGGCATTGATTTGGATACTTTTGTGCCCAATCCTAATGTGGGCGGGCAATCGGTGTATGGCGGCTACTGTGGTCCGGCAGTGAAACCTATCGCGCTCAAAATGCTTTCTACTTTGGGCAAAAATCCCGCTACACGACCTATTCCGGTGTCGGGTATCGGAGGCATCAGCACTTGGCGCGATGCAGCAGAATTTATGCTCTTGGGGGCTGCCAACGTACAAATTTGTACCGCCGCTATGCGCTATGGCTTCCGTATTATTGATGATTTGTGCAGTGGCTTGAGCAACTGGATGGACGAAAAAGGCTTTAAAAGTACCGATGAATTTGTGGGACTTTCTTTGCCCAAGCTCACCGACTGGGAGCAATTAGACTTGAATTTTCATATCACAGCCCACATCAATCAGGATAAATGTATCCACTGCGGATTGTGTTATATCACCTGCGAAGACACATCGCATCAAGCCATTCATTTGGATAAAGGGAATCCCTACAACACTTATACCATCAAACAAGAGGAATGTGTAGGTTGTAATTTATGCAAATTGGTGTGTCCGGTGGAAGATTGTATTACGATGGAAGAACACCGGAAAGGTGATGAATATTTAAATTGGGTAGAGCATCAACGGCGTGGTTTGCCTTTGAACGATTATTGATATTTTTTTTCTAAAAGCTAAAAAATGCTTTTTTACTGTATTTATAAAAATATGGCAAAACAAAAAAAATTCTATACCGTTTGGAAAGGGCGTACAATAGGCGTATTTGATGCTTGGGAGCAATGCAAACAACAAGTACAAGGATATGAAGGAGCACAATATTGCTCTTTTGAAAACAAAACACTCGCCGAACTTGCACTCCGACAAGATTATTGGAAATTTGTCAAAAAAAATGAAAATAAACCCGCCAAAATACCATCTTCATCTGCGGCAGCCACCTTTACACGCCATAGTATTTGTGTAGATGCTGCTTGCAGCGGGGCAAATGGTGCAATGGAGTATCGTGGTGTGGACTTAGAAAAAAACGAACAAATTTTTATTAAAAGTGATTTTGATACGGGTACTAATAATATCGGCGAATTTTTGGCGATTGTACACGGATTAGCGTATTTAAAACAAATCAACAGCGATAAAGTGCTGTATTCCGACAGCCGAAATGCTATATTATGGGTGAAAAACAAAAAATACGCAACAAAAATGCCGCGCATACCCGAAAACGAGCGTTTGTTTTTATTACTCGACCGTGCCGTAGATTGGCTGCATAACAATACTTACAGCACCCGCGTTTTGAAGTGGGAAACTGAAATATGGGGCGAAAATCCGGCTGATTTCGGCAGAAAATAAAAAAATAGTGTCAAAAAATATAATTGATGAGTGGTGCGATAATAATTATGAGATGATTATTGTATCACTATTTTTTTTGTAATTTGTTTGTCGCCGCTTCTTAAAACCGCCACATACATACCAACCGGAAAAATCTGTTTTGCCTCAATATAGCTATAACCACGCGGCAGTGTTTGCTTATACAACCATTGTCCGTTGGCAGCGTATATATCTAATTGTACGGCTGCATCTAAATCGTGGTAAGCGATGAGCTGCGATTGTACTAAATTAGGTATGATGTCGGCTCCTAAATCGTTGCTGACTTCAACTTTTATGGTGATGTTTTGGGTACTCTGACAGGCTTGTGCATCGGTAAGTTGGAGGATATAATCGCCTGCTGCAAGTCCGGTTAAACTACCCATTGCCTGATTTTGTGCATCAAATAAAGAAGCATTGGCTAAATTGTCGGCACTCACTTGAATTGAGCCGGTAGCCGCCCCCAATGTTGTATTTTGTATGGATATTTGTACATTACTTACTTCATCAATTTGAATGTAATCCGGCATTGTGATTGTTTTTTCAAAAGCACCTTTGCGGACTGTCAGGCTCACATCAAAAGTACCACTTTGATTGTAAATAACTTGTGGATTGGCTTCGTTGCTTTGTGCCGGACTGCCGCCTTCAAAAGTCCATTGCCAAGTATCGGGATTGCCGCTGCTTTGGTCGTAAAACTGAATGGCAGTCGGTGCGCAGCCGCCTTGCTGATTGGAAGACAGTTGCGCCGTTAAAACATCGCCCAAACAAAAATCAACAGAAATGCTGTTGGTAAAATCACCTCCAAATCCTAAAACATCACCTTCTCCATTAAACAGTGCATAGTTGCCATTGCCGTTTTCGCAACAGATTCCATTATTGCCACTATCAGTGAGCGTAAAAGTATAGCAGCCTTTCGGCAAACAATGTTGTAAGTTATAGAATTGGTTGTTGCTGAAATTGTTGCCCGAAGCCACTACTTGTCCCGCTTCGTTGCGAATGGTATAGTTGTTTTGTGCTGCTGTTTGGTCGCTTTGAAATTCAATACTCAACCATTGCTCATCGGTGCGGGTGAGGGTAAATGTTTGTACATTATCTTCTACATTTCCATCAGTTTGGCTATTTACTTGCAACACTGTCACCGTTAAATTTTGAGTGCCTACGGCAATGGGTACATTTTCCGCCAGCACAATTTCTGTTTCCTGCGAGTAAGCCAAATTCCCTGTCCATTCGGTAGTAAGCTCATCACCGCCGTTGATAGACCATTTTAATACCATAGATTCAATGTTTTGCGCACCTTCATTGCGTACTTTTACTTGTAGGGTAGGAGTGGGCTTGCAAAAAACTGCGGTAGGGGCTATCAATTCAGGTAATAAAGAAGCATTAATTGCAATTTCGGGCAAAGCGCAACTTTTTCCGTCAATGACTAATGTGCCGCTATTGTCGGGGTCAAGCCATTCTTTTAGGCGTTTATTGGGCGTATTGCCGTAGCTCCATGATTTTGCCAAGCTACCAAATTCATCATACGACAAAAAGTTGCAAGATGCCTCACCGCCGAATAATTGTCCTACAACTCTTTGATTTTGGTCGTAAAGCGGTGAGCCGGAAGAACCACCTTCGGTAGTGCCATCTTCCCATTGATTGATACGCCAAAAAGCCTGAGATACACCACTGCTGCCGCTGGTAGCTACTGCACCGTCATCATCAAAAGTGATTTTTTTAATATCCCCTGCCGGATGGTGAATACACGTCATTGCCGTACCTGCCACATTTTGCGCCGACCAACCCGAAAAATAAATATCATATTCCACCGGAATTTCCTCATCTAACTGCAACAATACAAAATCCGTAGCGGCATTATTCGCCAGTACGGTAGCTCCCGATACAGTCTGATTGGTAGCACCATCCTGATTATTGCAGCCACTGCTTTGATAGTTAAACATAAAAATCCACGTTTGTGTGCTGCCTGTTCCCTGATAGCAATGATTAGCAGTAAGAAACAAAGGCGTGCAATCGTTGCGCACATTATTGATCATAGCTCCTGAACAAAAACGGTAATTTCCCTGCAAAATCATCGCTACCGAAGATATTTGTTTTTTCCAAATATCCCCTTCGGGACAATTCACATTATTGTTGCAAGAGCCGGAGTCGTTATAATCTTTTTCCAAACTGTCAAAACCTCTGTAAGCGTGAATAACATGGTCAATATGGATAATGCCCTGACCTTGCACAGCTGCGGGTTCGTAATATTCCAAAATAGTTTGTTCGCCTTTTATGATGCCGGTGGCAAATTTTAGATAAGATTTATTATTTTCGTGTGTAAAAGCTCCCAAAATACTGCTGTAATCGGCATTATATAAATATAAAGTTGCGCCTTTGGGCAAATAATAATGGCTGTATTGTAATGTGATGAATCTTGCCTGTGATGAGGTAATCGCCAATCGCCAAATGCGGTCGCCGTTGGGCAGAGTTAGCCAAGAGCCGCTATTATTCAACGAAAAATCTACTTCAAAATCTTTCCCAAAACGATAGGGCTGCTGTTTGTCGCCATCGGTGAGGGCATCTTCGGCGAGCATTGCAACCACATCAAAGGCGGGCATTTGTGCAGCCGCCGGAGGCTTCATTTCCGGCTGATGCAAAAAACTATACGGCATACCACCTTTGCTCACCTGTGCCTGTGCCAAGTGCGCACCATTCATCAATAACAGCACAAACGAAATAAGCGAATAATAATAAAAAACTTTTTTAGAAAAGAAGCAGTAAAGGGCGGACATGGTAAGCTTTCGGGATAAAAAATAAAAATGTGATATAAAAAATGATAGGCATTAAATGATAGACGTTCAAAGTTACAGAAATTGTTATTCTTTGAATGATAAATATTTCGTTGCTGTTTTTTTACGACTTTACTTTAAAAGATTGGCGATGGTGGGGCGACTTTCCGAACTGAGCCACTGCTTTGCGGTGCGCTTCGGTGGGGTAGCCCTTATTGTTCAGCCAATTATATTGCGGATAGGATTCGTGCAGTTTTTCCATTTCGGCATCGCGGGCGGTTTTTGCCAATACCGAAGCAGCCGCTATCGCCGCAAAACGCCCATCACCTTTTATAAAACAGCGATGCGGCACAAAATGGTAAGGCACAAAAAAGTTGCCGTCCACCAAAATCAACTCAGGGCGCAGCAACAATTGGTCTAAAGCACGGTGCATTGCCAGCATAGAAGCCCGCAAAATGTTATAATGGTCGATTTCTGCCGGCGAAGCAGTCGCTATCGCCCACGCCTGAGCCTGCTCCATAATATAATCGCGCAGCAGCAGTCGTTGCGACTCATTGAGCTGCTTGGAGTCGTTGAGAAGCGGGTGGTAAAAATCCTTTTTCAAAATCACCGCCGCCGCCGTCACAGGACCTGCCAAACAACCCCGCCCCGCTTCGTCGCAGCCCGCCTCTGTATAATTTGCATGAAAAAATGCCTCCAGCATAGAGCAATATTTTATAAAATTTATGCAAAAGAAAGAAACTTTTTCAAAACACTTTACGTTTTGAAAGTAAAGGTTTAGTCTGTTTTGTTAAAAATTTTCACACTAAACACAATTATTACTATGATATATTTATCACCTCAGGCAAAGGAACGCATAGAAAAACTCCGCACGGAAGACGGACTTTCGCCCGTAGCATTTATTCGCGTTGCAGTAACAAGCGGCGGCTGCTCCGGTTTGAGCTATCAGATGGATTTTGACCAATCTATGCAGCCCGATGACCAAATTTTTGAAGATAAAGGCGAAAAAATTGTGACCAATCCGCGCAGTTTACTCTATTTATATGGTTCTACTTTAGATTTTTCAGAAGGCTTAAACGGCAAAGGCTTTCATTTTATCAATCCTAATGCAGCACGCACTTGTAGTTGCGGTGAAAGTTTTTCATTATAAAATAAATGCAGGTATTTATGGCAGATTTAAGCATTTTGGCTATATAATTATAAAAAAATACAAAAAAATCAAACCTTTTTTTGAAATAAATTAAAAGCTGTCCTATATTTACACTCTGATTTACTGTAAAAGGAAATTAATAACAAAATATATTATATAATTATTTAAAATAACGCTCCTATGCTCAAAGGAAAACTCGGCTTATTATCCTTAGCATTACTAATTTTAGTAAATGCTACTGTGCTGGCGCAAGACAACAAAAAGCCCGCAAAGGATAAAAAAGAAAAAAAGGAGAAAGTAGAAAAAGCTAAAACAGAGGCGAAAGATACCAAAACTCCTAAGAAAGACACAAAAACTGATGCCAAAGCATCAAAATCTACCACCGATGGGGACGATGACTATCCTTATCCGGAGTCAGATGAAAAAGAGTACAAAGATTTTGTAAAAGCAAAACACCAAGAACAACAAGACAAGTATCTTGATGGCAAATATGCTTTCCCTGCTCCTCCACGCAATAAATGGGAGTTGGGTTTAGATTTCGGAACACTCCATGTAAGCGGTGATATCAACTCTCAGCGTTTAGACGGCAAATTCGGAAATATTGCTCCGGGTTTCGGAATTGGTGCACACTTGCGCAAATCATTGGGTTATGTGTTCTCTTTGCGCTTGAGTGCTTTTGCAGGTAACACGCAAGGCTTCAACTGGCGCGGTGCACAAGGTTGGAATCGTGACGGTGACGACGGTGCTGAATTTTTGCACAACGGCGCATTAGGAGGGGAAGCATATTACCAACAGTTCAATGAAGGAAGAGTTGTTCCTGATTATCGTGACCTGAACAGCGAAGTTGTATTTTATAACTACAAAACCAAAATCCGCCACGCATCTATTGAAGGTTTGGTGAACTTGAACAATATCAAATTCCACAAACGCAGAAATAATTGGAGCATACACGGTATTTTTGGCGTAGGTGCTTACATCTTCAATACCAAAATGGATATGTTAGATGCCAATGGTAACGAATATGATTTTTCAAGTGCTATTGCTGCTGATTATAGCATAGATGCAAACAGAAAAGATATTAAAAAGATTTTAAGAGATTTAAGCGATGGTGATTTTGAATCACAAGCCCAAATCGCTCGTGACGACTATTGGATTTTCGGCGGTGAAAAAGATGATTCTGATCCTTGGACATTCCGTCCGGCTGCACATGTCGGTATTGGCTTCCAAGCTAAATTGAGCAACCGCGTAAATTTAGGTCTTGAAACCAAAGTATATTATGCTGATGAAGATTTGTTAGATGGTCAGCAATGGCAAGAGTGGGGCGCACAAACCAAAGATTGGGATCGTCCGGTATTTACAAGTGCCAGCCTCAACATCAACTTAGGTAAAAAGAACTCAGTAGAGCCTTTGTGGTGGATGAATCCTATTGACCATACAGCATCTAAAGACGATTGCTGCGATGATTTCAAATTGGCAGATGCTGACGGTGACGGTGTGCCTGATATGTTTGACGAAGAGCCTAACAGCCGCAAAGATTGCCCTGTTGATACTCGTGGTCGTATGCTGGACAGCGATGGCGACAAAATTTTGGATTGCGATGATTGCCAACCCCACACACCACGTCACTTGATTGATAAAATCAACGACTGCGGTGCTGCTTTTGAAAAATGCTGTGTAGATACAGTAATTATTGAAAGAGTTGTGGAAACACGCCCTGCTACTGCTCCTTGCGATGCAATGGGTTTACCAAGCATTTTGTTCGATTTGAACCACTACGGCGTAAAACCTGCTTTCGGTCCGCAATTGGCTTCCGTAGCTGCTTATATGAATGCAAATCCTGGAGTTAGATTGTGTGTGGTAGGTCATACAGATAATCGTTCCGGCGATGGTTACAATGATATATTGTCTTGGAAACGTGCCAATGAAGTAATTAACAAATTGGTTACTGAATATGGAATTTCTCGTAGCCGTTTGGCTCTGCAATATCGCGGTGAAGGTGATCCTGTAGTAGGTGGCTTAACTGATGGTGCTGCTCGCAAAGGTATTGATGCACAGCATGCTTTGAACCGCCGTGTAGATTTCAAATGCTGCATGGAAGGTCAGTCAGATATGGCAATGCCTGCCGGACCGGCAGACGCAGGAAGAAAATAAAATTATTTTCCTATCAACGATAAAAAAAGCCTCCGGTAATTTTCCGGAGGCTTTTTTATTTTTGCAAGCCCTTTCATTCTTATATGCCAACACTTGAAACGCCCCCGACTATCAATTCTGCTCATAGCAATGCCATTACCCGCTTTTTTTGGTGGAGTGCCGGTGCACGCACCGAATTGTTGGAAGAAACTCCCAGCGAACAGCATATTTATTTCGGTATCGGAGCAACTATTGTAGCTACTGCTCTGCTGGCGTTTTTGTCGGGGTCTTACGCACTTTATACCATCTTTAAAAACCCGTATCTTGCAATAGGCTTTGGTATATTGTGGGCTTTGGTGATTTTTAATTTTGACCGCTTTATAGTCGCCTCTTTGCGCAAAAAATTTGACAAAGACCCCCTTGACGAAAAAGCAAATATTGTTCAGCGTTTTTTGTATCGCCATAGCGATTTCATAGAAAACGCCGTTAAATCAATGCCGCGTTTTTTTCTGGCAATGCTTATCGGATTGATTATTTCCAAACCTTTGGAATTGCGTATTTTTCAAGGAGAAGTAGCAGTAGAACTTAAAAAAGTACAAAACAGAAAGGCTTTAGAAATAGAGCAAAGCACTTCTAAGCAGGTTTTTTATGAAAGCGATACGCTAAAACGCGAACAAACATATATTGCCACACTTATCAGCAATAAAGAAGCACAACGCAATGTATTGCAGCAACAATTATTGAGCATTTCTAACAAGCCCAAAGAAGAACTCCATACTGCTTTTTATGAAAACAAACGCCAACTTCAAAAGACCGATAAGGAATTGGAGAACCTGCGCCGCCAATATACGCCCCGCCTACAATATATCGAAGGGCGGCTCGTGGAATTAGAGCAACAAAAAACGCAAATTTATCAGCAACTATTACAGCAATCGCAGCAATACGATGGCTTATTGGCACGTTTGGAAGCCTTAGAACTTTTGGAAGGCGAACGTTTTTCGGCAAACTGGTGGAAAATCAATTTGATTACATTGCTCTTCATTTTGATAGAAACTGCGCCCGTGCTGGTAAAATTATTTTTGAACAGAGGTAATTATGATTATAAATTGCATTTGCTCCAGCAACGGGAACGGCACGAATTTGAAGAATTGGAAAAATATCGAAAAGACCGCTTAGATACGGGCTATCGCAGTGAATTAGATTTGATGAAAGCAAAAAATAAAATGGAGCAAGATCGCCAGATGGAGGAGATAAAAGCCCAACATGCTCAGGAAAAATTGCGCTTAAAACAAGAATCTAAGTTAAACGAATGGTTTTGGAAAGAAATGGGCGATTTAAAAATGCAACATATCAAACAGGTGCTGAAAACTTGGGAAAAAAACGGTAGCCCGGGTATGACGTATCAGGAGCTTTTGGAGTTGTTGGAGGATAAAAACTGGGAGCATCTTCCCGAAATAGAACAAATTAAAAAGATGCTGCAAGAGCAAGTTGCTGCCGCTTCAAATAGCAATACCGCAGTTTCGCCAACTATTTTATCGCCCACTGCCGCCAACTTTGATATGCGTACTTATATACAAGAGGTGCGGGTGGCTTTGCAGCAACGAAAAATGGATTTTGTACTGCACCAAACAGAAGCTTTGTGCCGCCAAAAAATCAGTGCTTTGCACGAAAAATCACTTTATTGGCAAAAAACATGGCAACAACTCCAAGCCGCCCAAAAAGCCGCTATGATTTCTGAAACTGAAGCCGAAGTTGCGCGTAAAAATATTTTACATCAAATAGAGCAATTTTTATATATCGCCGAAAATCCGCCTTCTTGCCTGTTGATTTCCAAACATTTAAAAGAACACAAAACTGCTTTTACTGCCTTATTTGAAACAACATTGAACTGGAAAGCCGAATACAGCGAAAATCCGCCTTACGAAACGCCACATTCTGTTATTATTGCCGACCTCACAGATGCCGAACCGATGTGGATATCGGTGATTGAGGGCATTTACGGCATACAAAAAAACTTATTGTTTGCCGGAGATTTTTTGTTTAAGAGTATCATTCTACCCACTGCCACCGACAAAAAAGTGTGCTTTTATAATGTAGAAAAGCCACAAGAGTGGCTTTTGGAAGTTTATCATCAATATCAGCAACGTTGTTTTCCGGCTGCTTTGCCATTTTTGGAAAAAAACACCATCGGCAGCAACTCTGCTGCATCAAGTATCGCTTAAATATGCAGGGCGCGATTGGCAGTGGCAGCGAGGCAGGCTTCTTTGAATGTTTCGGTGTAGGTGGGGTGAGCGTGGCTGATGCGGGCTATGTCTTCGGCACTTGCTCTGAACTCCATCGCTACTACCGCCTCTGCAATCAGGTCGGCGGCACGCGCTCCGATGATGTGAACACCTAAAATTTCGTCAGTGGCAGCATCTGCCAACACTTTTACAAAGCCGTCGGTATCCATACTGGCGCGGGCGCGACCACTGGCTTTAAAAGGAAAAGACCCTGTTTTATAAGCTATTCCTTGTTCTTTTAGTTGCGCTTCGGTATAACCAACTGCTGCCACTTCTGGCCAGGTATATACCACACCCGGAATTAACAAATAATTGATGTGAGGTTTTTGTCCGGCAATAGTTTCTGCTACAAAAATCCCCTCTTCTTCGGCTTTGTGTGCCAACATTGCACCGCGCACTACATCGCCGATGGCATAAATACCGGCTACGGCGGTTTCCAAATGTTCGTTTACAGGAATTTGACCTTTTTCGTTCAGCGTAATTCCTGCATTTTCCAATGCCAGCCCTTCTGTATAAGGTTTGCGACCCACCGATACCAAACAATAATCAGCATTAAGTTGCAAGGTTTCTCCGGCGGCGTTGGTAGCTGTGAGCGATACACTTTTGCCCTCATTATTTACGGCAGTAACTTTTGTACCCAACAAAAACTGCATATCCAAATGTTTTTGCAATACTTTTTGCAGCTCGCGCCCTAGTGCTTTATCCATTGAAGGAATAATGCTGTCAAAATATTCAACAACGGTAACTTTTGTACCCAAACGCGCATATACCGAACCCAATTCTACACCGATTACGCCACCGCCTAATACCAATAGGCTTTTGGGTACTTCGCTCAGAGATAGGGCTTCGGTGGACGTGATGATGCGTTTTTTGTCGATGGTGATGAATGGAAGAGATGCCGGTTTGCTACCGGTAGCGATGATGATTTTGGAAGCTTCCATTTCTGTACTTGAGCCCGTGTCGTTGTTGCGCACAACGATTTTGTTGCTGCTTACAAAAGAGGCGTGACCATAATGAACGGTGATTTTATTTTTTTTCATTAAAAACTCAACCCCTTGACTATTTTCTTTCACTACTTTTTGTTTGCGCGTCACCATTTGTGTAAAATTCACCTTTGGCGGCTTGATGTCGATGCCGTGCTCTTGAAAAGTATGGGTGGCATTGTAAAAGTGCTCCGAAGAATCCAATAGAGCTTTAGACGGAATGCAGCCTACATTTAAGCAAGTGCCACCGAGTACGGGGTAGCGTTCTATGATGGCTGTTTTTAAACCCAATTGAGCGCAGCGAATAGCCGCCACATAACCGCCCGGTCCCGAGCCTATTATAATTACATCGTATTGATTCATCATTGAAAAAAATATAAAAAAGAAAAAGTTTTACTATTGTTGTAAAAAAAATCAGATGCTAAGTAAAGTTCAAAATTAACAAAAAAATCACCAGCCTTCATCAAATTTATGCACCGCCAACCCACTGCGCAATTTCGGCTCAAACCAAGTGGATTTTGGCGGCATTACTTCGCCACTGTCGGCTACTGCAAAAAGTTGTTGCATAGTGACCGGACGAATGGCAAAAGCCGCTTTCATTTCGCCGCTGTTTACGCGCTTGCTCAATTCTTCCAAGCCGCGTATGCCGCCCACAAAATCAATGCGGCGGTCGGTGCGCTGGTCGCTGATACCCAATATATCGCGCAACAAAAAATCGCTCAAAACCTGTATTTCCAAACTGCCCACTGCATCGGTGGGAATAAGTTGTTGCTGCTTAAAAGCCAACAAATACCATTTTTTGCCCAAATACAGGGAATATTCATAGGGATTTTGGGGATAAAATGCAGTTTCGCTCTGTTTTTTAATATCAAAATTAACCGCCAGAGCCTCTAAAAATTCCGCCTCACTTTTGCCGTTCAAATCTTTTACCACACGATTATAATCCATAATATGCAGTTGATTGTCGGGAAACAACACCGTCATAAAAAAATTATAAGGCTCTGTTCCGTTGTGCTGCGGATTGTCGGCGGCGCGTTGCTTGCCTACTTTTGCCGCCGATGCTGCACGATGATGCCCGTCAGCAATGTAGGTGTAAGGAATTTCGTGCTCAAAAGTGCTTTCAATTTGTTGTATAAGTTCGGCATCATCTATCACCCACAAAGTATGCTGTATGCCATCGTCAGCCGTAAAATCATAAACAGGAGCGTGTTGTTGTTTCCATTTTTCAAAATAAGCATCTAAGGTGGCGTGTCGGCGATAGGCAAAAAACAAAGGCTCTGCTTGTAATCCAGTGGTATCTATATGCCGAATACGGTCTAATTCTTTTTCGGGGCGTGTAAATTCGTGTTTTTTGATAATATCGTTAAAATAATCATCAATAGACGAAAGTGCGAGAAGTCCGGTTTGTTCGTGTTGTGCCATACGCAGGCGGTACAAATACAACGCGGCTTTGTTTTCGCGCACGAAGATTTGTGCTGCTGCCCAACTGCGGAAAGTGTCGCGAGCTTGCGTATAAACGGCTTCACTGTAAGGGTCGGCGGCGGGCGAGAAATCAATTTCGGATTTGGTGATATGGTAAAAGGAGTGCGGATTTCCGGCGGCTTCGCGGCGGGCTTCTTCGGCATTGAGAACATCGTAAGGACGACAAGCGCAAGCAGCAGCCAAAGTAGCAGTGGCGGGTTTCCATGCACGAAAAGAACGAATAACAGCCATAAAAAATTAAATCAGGAAATAAAAAAATAACAAATAATCTGTTATTAAAAAAACGCTGCAAAGATAGTGAGTTTTCAGCAGCAGCCGAAATTTTTGGCAGGTGGTATTATATATAAAGTACACATAGCTATTTTATTGGCTTTTTTAAGAAAAAAACGCCGTTAATTGCTTATCTTTGTAGGGTGAAAAAGGTATGTAGTATATTCTTTTTAATGTTAATCATGTTTTTGAGTTTCAAAGATTTGGTTATTTATACGCATTTCCTTATCAACAGAGATTTTATTGTAAAATACTTATGTATCAATCGGGACAAACCTGCTTTGCAGTGCAACGGCAAATGTTATTTGGCAAAATCCATTGAAAAAAGCCACCGCGAAGAAGAAAAAGTGCCTGATTTTTTAACAGAAAATACGACTTCTATTGTATTTATTATGGCGGATAATATTATCGTATCTGCCAATCAGAAACCTCTCATCTATTCCGCCGCCTGCCCTGCAAACGAATGGTTCAATACGAACGAAACCATAACAAGTTCAGCGTATCGGCAAGAGATTTTCCACCCGCCCTGCACATTAAGTTGATACTTGATTTCATTTATTCAACTTAATTTTTACAAACATGATAAAAAAATATTTTTTTATGATGTTCGTACAAGTGTTGTTGTGTTCTTTTGTGATAAGAGCCTGCGATGCTTGTGCGTGCAGCAGTGGCAATATTGCTACAGGATTACTCACTGATTATCGGAGCAATTTTGTGCGTTTGGGTTATTTTTACAGCACCTATACCACTGCTCCCGAACATACTCCTTCCATCAGCGACCACTTTCATCTGGCCACACTGTCGTTGCGTTATGCAGTGGGTAAGTCGGAGCGCATCAAACTGACGGCAAATATGCCTTTTCGTTTGAATACCCGCAACACTGCCAATGAAAATTTGAGTCGGCAAGGTTGGTCGGATTTGTCTGTTACTGCCAATTATGCGCTGATAAACCCCCTGAATTGTGGCAAAAAAACTACTTTATATGCTGAAATCGGTGGTGGCGTGAGCCTGCCGAGCGGCAAATTTGACAGTAAATTGCACGAACACAATTTACCCGAAAATTTTAATATCGGCAAGGGGTGCTGGGGCTACATTGCCCAAACAAATGCCGTACTCACAAGTAGCAGCTACGGTTTGTTGTGGAGTTGTCAGTATCAAATCAATGCTACTACTTCTACAGGCTACCGTTTTGGGCAACAGATGAGTACACAGGGGATTTTGTTTAAAGAAATGGTGGTGAGTAAAATTAAATGGATACCAAACGTGGGAGTGAGTGCGGAGCGCAGCACCAATGACCACTACGCCAACGGCAACGAAGTGCCCGAAACCGGCGGCTATGGAGTTTTCTTTTCTTCGGCACTCAACCTTAAAACTACCCGCTGGCTGGGTGGCATTTCGTTTTTTGCTCCTTTGGCTACGCAATACGCCGAAGGTAATATAGAAGCCAAACCGCGCTGGGCAGGCAGTATTTCTTATCTTTTTTAATAAAATTTTATCTTTTTTTATTCAATAGTAAATTATGAATACCAAAATATTTTCTTCCATATTATTTTTATTTTCAATTATTCTTGTGGCGGCTTGCGATAAAGATGACGATAACTCCACAGAATATGAATACCATGCACATATTGAGTCGCCTGATACCAATACTAAGAATATAGGCGATACGCTTGATATAGAAATTGAATTTGAAAGCCACAGCGGAAAACCTGTGCATCATATTAATGTGAGTATTTATAACAAAGCCGACAGCACAAAAATTGTATATAACCAGCCCACCAATGCACATGTGATGGAGACAGACGGTGCTTATACATGGAGCGATATTTTTGTTTTGTCGGAGGCTAACGGCATAAGTGCTAACAGCGATTGGGTGCTGAAAGCCAAAGTATGGGGCGAAACCACAGGCGAAGGCGAAGAGACAGAAACGGTGGAGTTTCATGTGCACCAATAGTTTAGCGCAAATGATCATTTATTCATAAGTGGTATTTTAGCACAAAAAAAAGAGTTGATACCTCAAAATAAGCATCAACTCTTTTTCTTTTTTTAATGCAATCGGCTTAATAAGTCGGCAATGAAGGGTCTATTTCGCGACTATATGCCGAAATACCGCCTGCGAGGTTGTAGAGATTATCAAAATTGGCGGTTTTTTCTAAAAAAACAATGGCGTTGGCACTGCGCGTCCCACTGCGACAATGCACCACTACTTTTTTGTCGCGGGCAATTTGGTCGGTATGAAAAGCGATGTCGCCCAAAGGAATAAGGTCGCCACCCAAATTTACCAAATCGTATTCGTATTCTTCGCGCACATCAATAAGCTGAAAATCTTCTCCTGCATCGCGCATTGCTTTCAGCTCTTGTACACTTATTTCTTTCATGTGTTGAAAATTAATTAAAAAATGATGAGATGATAAAATGTGTGAATTATAAATTCAGATAATTCATCAGTAAATCTACGCGGTCTTTGAGCTGCGTATCTAAAGTTGCCTCGCTATAAGCTCCTTTTACCTGATATTGATAGCGTTCGAAGGTGGCTAAAATATCATTGCAGTCAAAGCGGTTGATTTTGAGTGTAACTTCCATACGCATGGAGTTGGGTAGCGTGGTAATGTAGCTGCTCAAAATCAGAGCCGAATTAGATTCAATAATTTGAGCAATTTCGCTCATAGAGTAATCGTTTTGGTTCATTTCCAATACGATAATTGCACCATTCTCTTCCAAAGAAGTAATGGCTGCAAAAGAGTCTAAAAGTTCTTCTTTGGTAATAGCACCGATATAGTTGTTTTTTTCGTCCAACACAGGCAACATCGTCAGGCGGTGTTTTTGTATCAAACGAAACACTTCGTAAAAATGCTCTTTGTCGTGAATTGCCAAAGGCGGCAACTCCAATATTAAGTCGGCGAGCGGCAGGTCGGCATTGCTCGCTGCATCGTGCAGTTCGTGTTCGGTAACGATACCTTTGTAAGTGCCGTCTTCTGCCGACAAAAGGGGCAAATGATGCAAGTGCATAGCCTCCATTGCCGTGAGTGCCTGAGCTACGGTATGGCGAGTATTGAGGGGCAGCAAGCCGCTATGTATGAGTTCTTTGGCTATCATTCTTTGTTTTGAATGTGGCGTATCAATAACAAATAAGGCGATGCAATAGTTTTTTATGCAAGCCGGTTCAAAAATTGTTCCAAGATGACATTAAATTCCTGCGGTCGTTCCATCATGGCGGCGTGTCCGCATTTTTCAATAAAATACAATTCGGAGTTGGGGAGCAGCGACTTAAATTCTTCGGCGACAAAGGGCGGCGTTACTTTATCGTCATTGCCCCAGATAATGCAAGTGGGCAGGGTAATGGTGGGTATGAGTTCGGTCATATTCTGGCGTATGGCGGATTTTGCCATTGCCAATACCCGTATCACTTTATCGCGCTGATTGACGATGTCAAACACTTCGTCCACCAATTCTTTGGTAGCCACTTGCGGGTCGTAAAAAGTATCTTCAGTTTTCTTTTTGATATAATCGTAATCGCCGCGGCGCGGAAAGGTGTCGCCCATGGCACTTTCAAACAGCCCTGAACTACCAGTGAGCACCAAAGCACGCACCTCCTGCTGATACTCCACGCAATACAGCAAAGCCACATGCCCACCGAGCGAATTGCCTACGAGTATGGGCATTTTGTAGTGGCGGGCAGCGACAAACTCGCGCACATACGCCGCCAATGCCGCCACAGAAGTTTGTTCGATGGGCATTTCGTAAATAGGCAACAAAGGGATAACAACCCGATAGTTTTGAGAGAAATGCTGAATAAGGTCGGAGAAATTGCTCAATGCACCGAATAAGCCGTGCAAGAGTAAAATCACCTGACCTTCGCCCGCTTCTACAAATTTGAACTTATCCGTTTCTTGAATGGTAAATTGCATGTAATGATGATAAAAAACAAAGTAATTATGATGGTATAAAATCCTTTATCCCTGTTGCGCTGCTATTTTTTTAATAGCGACACATTTATATATAAATGTGTTTTTCACAACGAGATAAAGGTATGTAAAGTTTCGGACTTGAAATTAAGATTTGAAAATGCAGACCGATTTGTTCAAAAAAATATTCTGTTTCTCAGATGAGGTTGCTGTTTTTGAGGAGCAAAAAAATTATCTACTACTGCTTTGCCGCTCCCTTTTTTTGTGCTGCCGCCCATAGTGTTTCCACTTCTTTATCCAAAAAATACAAAGCCCGCTCACCATCGCCGATTAAGCGAAATTTATCCAAAATTTTCCTAAACAAGACTTCTTCCTCTAATTGTTCGGTGACGTACCATTGCAGAAAATTAAAAGTTTGGCGGTCTTTTTCCTGATGCGCCGAATCCACCAAAGCATGGATAGCAGCCGACACTTTTAATTCGCTTTGATAGGCGGCTTCAAATAATTCTTGAATATTGGCATAATCCAAACGCGGCTGCTGCACGGTAGGCACAATGGCGAAAGCGGCAGCTTCGTTGATATAATGAAAGAGTTTCATCATGTGCATGCGCTCCTCATCGGCGTGCTGATACATAAATTGTGCACAGCCTTCCAAGCCGTTTTTGTCGCACCAGCTTGCCATTGCCAAATATTTGTGAGAAGCCTCCGCTTCCATCTGAATTTGCTCGTTGAGAGCCTTTTCCATTGCCGTTGATAACATAATTTTGAAATAAAATTTTTGATTTAAGCAAGTAAATTTATTATTTTTAGTTAAAATATCCTTCGCCTACAACATATTTTTCGCAGATAAATTTGTATGGCTTAATTTTGCAGCAAATAATATTCAATTATGTATCATCATTTATGGTTTATCAGTATGCCGGGCGGTAGCGAATGGATAGTAATTTTATTTGCGGTGTTGCTATTGTTTGGAGGGAAAAAAATTCCTGAACTAATGCGCGGTATCGGCAAAGGTATTCGTGAATTTAACGCTGCCAAAGCCAACATTAAAGACGAATTGGAGGCAGGTATTCGCGAAGAAGAAAAAGCGAAAACTTCTTAGCAGATACCGTTTTTGCCGCTATAAAGGCATCTCTCTCTGAGATAAAATATTTATTTGCATTATTTTATTTGACCTCGCCTGCTACCAGTCTTTACCGTTGGTAGGCGGGGTTTTTTCTGCTTTCTGGCGGAGCATTTTGCGCTGTACGCCTATTTCTTCCTGTTTCATACGTTCCAAAATACGGGCGGCGTTTTGCTTTGAAAGGCGTTGCGCCGCCGCTTGATTCTGTACCCGTTGGGTACTGCCGTTTTGTTGGTTTTGATTTTGGTTTTGTTGATTTTGATTTTGATTTTGATTTTGTTGATTTTGATTTTGGTTTTGTTGGTTTTGTTGATTTTGGTTTTGTTGATTTTGTTGATTTTGATTTTGATTTTGTTGATTTTGATTTTGTTGGTTTTGGTTTTGTTGATTTTGGTTTTGTTGATTTTGGTTTTGTTGATTTTGGTTTTGTTGATTTTGGTTTTGTTGATTTTGGTTTTGTTGATTTTGATTTTGTTGGTTTTGGTTTTGTTGGTTTTGGTTTTGCTTCAATTTTTTTTGAGCGTATGCTAAATTATATTGCGCATCGCTGTTATTGGGTTGCAGGCGCAATGCTTGTTTATAGGCTTCTATCGCTTGGGCATAATTTTGTTGTTGTAAAAATGTATTTCCGCGATTGTAATGTGCCCACGATTTCTCTTGGCGTTTCGGCAGATTTTCGGCAGCTGCACTGAAAGATTGCTCGGCAGCCGTATAATCCTGCTTATCGTATAGTTCAATACCTTCGTTATATATAGTTTGCGGAGCGATGGTTTTGGAGTTGGTTTGTGCTATCATATAGCTACTACTGCATGTCAATACGCAACACCATACCATTCCCCGAAAGATGGTTGTTTGTTTTATCAAAAATGTATTTTTCATCTTTTTAACCCACAGTTCATTCATTGCCTCTATTATTTAGGCGATACAATAGAAAATACAACAGGTGCTGCACCAATTGGCACAAATACCACCGATTGTCCGGTTTTTTGGCTGCTGCTTTGCGATGAAATAGGAACAGGAGTGCCATTTTCGCTGGTGCCGTTGAGTTCGTAAGCCTTAGTTGGTATGCCGTCTATCAACAATTTATAATTCACTTTGGTATAAATATCTCCGTTAATGGGCTGCCAAGCTACCACTTTACGCGCACCTTTATTGTTTTTAAACTGATAAGCCCAACATTTTTCATTTTCCATCAATACTTTTTCAAAGCGATATTCGCCGATATGATTGAGCAAAGAACTGACCGCCCGAAACGACATTTTTTGTTGGAGTTGTGCATCTAAAGAAGCTACATAGCCCGAATGGGCAAAAGGCAATTCACTGTTAGATACATTAGCAAAAAAGTACCAAAAAGCGCGTTCTACACCTAAGCGGGCGAGCATCATAGCTCCACGCATGGCATACAAGGCTTGGGCGCGTTCGCTGACACACTCGCTCACGGTACAAAATTCGCCGCCGCCTGTGCTGTCCCAGCCCCATTCGGTTACATACACGGGTTTGTCGGGCATATTTTGTTGCATAAAACGAATGTCGTTGAGTACGAAACGAAAATCACTGGTGGGGTGTTCGGGTTGTACGCCTACACGCTCGCCGTATTCGTTGTAGGTAAAGGAATAAATGTGGCTGTTGAAGCCGTTGATATAGGGTGCAATTTCGGGCGACAGATGCGATCCTGCATAATTTTGCAGCGAGGCAGTATCTTCCAATTCTTTGATGCCCGCTTGCAAGGCACAAGGCAATACCTTTAAATTAGGGTCGACTTCTTTTACACCCTGTGCCATTCCTGCCAAAATCAGTTTGTATTTTGCCGGTGCATAATCCCAGGGTTCGTTGCCTACTTCTATGGCACTCACCAAATTGTATCCGCCGTTGGCACTGCCAAATCGCTGTGCGAAATTTTTACCGATAGCTTTTGCCGAGTTAAATTCAGAGCCTGTATCCCATTCATTTTGGTCAATGGAAGAAGGACCGGCGGTATTGATATGGTCAAATTTGAGCGATACATGCGGCAGCAATCCCACTTGTTTCCAATGGTTGTATTCCCAAGCCCAATTAACACCCGAAGGCGAATAGACATTATATTGTTGTAGCAGGGTCATTTGTGCATAATCGGGAGCAATGTCGGGGTCGTAAGTATCAAATCGGAGTTCGTGATAATTTCGGGCGTGGTTGCCTACCTTTTCGTATTGATGCCACCAAAGGGAATCAATGGAGGGATTATTGTTGGTGAGCCACCCGAAAATGCCATTTACCCCCAAAAAATCATTCATTGTAAGATGGTGTTCGTAGGCATAAGGCATAGCACCGTACTGTCCGTTTTCATCATACACATCTATTTCGGCGATTTGAACCTTTTCGTCCCATTCTATAAAAGGCAGGTCGTACTCTATCCGCACATAGCGGGCATAGCGTTGCGGAAAATACAAAGAGTGCCATTTGGTGGTAATTTTTTGTGCCACCGTCCCCATTGTCCAGGTTTCGTTGTCGTTACTGGTAAGTATTCTAAAAACCTGATTTTTATTGTTGATATGTCGGAAGCGCACCTGCCCTACCAAATGGCTGTAACCCAAATCTAAAGTGATATATTCTGAGGGATTTTTGGAAAGTGCCGCTACTTCGTACAAATTATAATATTGCTCGCATTTGAGGCGTATTTTTTGTACGTTGTTGATGCCGCCACCCGTAGGATAATTTCCTTTGAATTGGTTTTGATAGTCGTAATATTCAAACAAAAACACTTCGCTGCCGTCGAATTTTACGGCATACACCAAAATAGGCGCACCAAAATTTTGAGCTTTGATATTTACGCCGCGCAACACCGAAATATCGGTGGGCAATAAAATATCAAAAGAGCCGGCTTCCCGAAAACTGTAAGAGCCGCCATCGCCATCGGTGCAGGCAGTATTTGTGATATTGAGTAAAATATTGTTGTGGCTTTGGCTGATGTAGTTGCTCGGCAGTGGCGAA
This sequence comes from Sphingobacteriales bacterium, assembly GCA_016711285.1. Lineage (NCBI taxonomy): Bacteria > Pseudomonadati > Bacteroidota > Sphingobacteriia > Sphingobacteriales > Sphingobacteriales bacterium. Next base: position 328,674 of record JADJTG010000012.1, on the reverse strand, counting down.
GCGGATTCCCAATAAGTAAATTCGCTGTTGTCGGTTACATAGCTGAAAGGTGCCGTTCCGCTTGATGAGGCGTTGATGGTAGTGATTTCGTAAGAATTTACTATACCGGCATCGGCATTCCATTGCGCACGGCACGACAGCGGTATTACTACATAACAAAGCAGCAGAAAAATAAAGACACGGTTGTTCATAATTTCGTTTTTTTTTAGAAGTGGTATAAAAAATAAAATAAGTGCTGAATACAAAAAAATAATCCCTTTGACTTGCAAAGGTGCAAACAGTTTAAATATTCTTGTTTTGCAACCTGTAATATAATTTTTTATAATAAATTGCTATTTTGATAAGGCTAACTTTTTACAAAATTAATATAAAAAAGCACCCCAAAAAGTGTTTTTTATGTGTTTGTAAAAAATCAATATCAGCAACATCACAGCAAACTCCTCAATAAAAGTATATGAGTTTCATTGCAAAAATTTTTAATACCTAAAAAAGAGAAAATAGAAGGTTCATTTTATGTTATAGATACGAATTCACTTCGCGAATATTGGACGCATAAAGAGATTATTCCGTTTTTTTCATTTTTTGCATCAGGTTATCCTCTTTTTCGCGGTGTTCTTTGAATAATTCAAAACGCGAAGGAATGATGCGCGGCGGATAATAATTATTGTCGGTGTCGGTGTCGGCAGTTTCGAGGTAAGGATCTAACACAAGCCCTGATAATGTTTTATTACTTACAAATACTTTGCTCACACGCTCGTTGTTTTGTGCCCAGATTTCGGCGGGAATACGCAAAAGCTCGCTGCTGCCATCGGTGTAGTTGAGTTGCACTATCAAAGGCATCACCAAGCCGCCCACATTGCGAAACTGTACTTCGTAGTAGTTGTTTTTGCTGTTGAGCAGGGCTTTTTCTTCATCACTCAATGTTTTTAAATACTCCTGATATTCATCACGTTCCCATTCGCGTACTTTCCATTTATCAAAGTTTACATAGAAATCTTGCAGACGTTTGTCTTTTTCTACGAGTGTTTCGGGAGTGGCAGTTTTGTTGCGTATATCCGATATAAATTGCAAAGATTCTTGTTCTTTTTGAGCCAAAGGTTTTTCAATGTCGGGATTTTTGGTATCTAAATGATACCATTTCACGCTGTCGATGGCGATGTCCACATGGTCGGTGCTATAAAACCAGCCGCGCCAAAACCAATCCAAATCCACTGCCGAAGCATCTTCCATCGTTCTGAAAAAGTCGGCGGGGGTGGGGTGCTTAAATTTCCAGCGTTGGGCATATTGTTTAAAAGCGAAATCAAAAAGTTCGCGCCCCATCACCGTTTCGCGCAGAATGTTGAGAGCGGCGGCGGGCTTGCCGTAGGCATTATTTCCAAATTGAATGATACTTTCGGAATTCACCATTATCGGATTTTGAACGCTTTGCTCGCTTTTCATATAATCCACAATTTTATAAGCTGGTCCACGTCGCGAAGGAAAATTTTTGTCCCATTCCTGCTCGGTGAGGTATTGCAAAAAAGTATTCAGCCCTTCGTCCATCCACGTCCATTGGCGTTCATCAGAGTTCACTATCATCGGAAAAAAATTGTGTCCTACTTCGTGAATAATAACGCCCAGCATGCGGTTTTTTTCCTGCTCGGTATAAGTGCCGTCACTTTCGGGTCGTCCCCAATTAAAACAAATCATCGGATATTCCATGCCAATGTCGGCGGTGTGTACCGAAATAGCGGCAGGGTAGGGATAATCAAAAGTATATTTGGAGTAGGTTTTGAGGGTATGTGCCACTGCCCGCGTGGAGTATTGTCCCCACAAAGGGTTGCCCTCTTTCGGATAATAGCTCATAGCGAGTGTGTTTTTGTCGCCGAAAGGCACAGCCATAGCGTCCCAGATAAATTTGCGGGAAGAGGCAAATGCAAAATCTCGCACATCTTCAGCATAATACTCCCACGTTTTATTGCCGTCGGCGCGTTTGCGCTCAGTGCTGCGTGCTTCGGCTTCCGATACAATCACCACCGGCTCATTGAAAGAAGTCGTCGCTTTTTTGAATAATTGCTGTTGATTTTCACTCAATACTATATCGGGATTTTGCAGTACACCCGTAGCAGCAATGATATGGTCGGCGGGAGCGGTGATGCGCACACGATAGTTGCCAAAAGTAAGTGTAAACTCGCCTCTGCCCAAAAATTGTTTGTGCTGCCAGCCATACACTTCATTGTACATCACCATACGCGGATAAAACTGCGCAATGGCATAGATATAATTTTGGTCGTCAGGAAAATACTCATAGCCGCTGCGCCCGCCCAATTTCATACGGTCGTTGATGTTGTACCACCATTTTATTTTCAAAATATAGGTGCTGTTGGGGGGCAAGGGCTGCGGCAAATCTATGCGCATCATCGTTTTATTGATGGTATAGGGCAAATTTTTTCCGTTGGCATCTTGCACATAATCCAATTTAAAGCCGCCGTCAAAGGTATAATTCTGCAAACGCTGCAACTCCCAGGGCGAAGCAGTATTGCTCAAACTTTGTGTTTGTATTTTGCGCGTATCGCTGTCGGGGTGCCAGAGGTTTTGGTCAAGTTGTAACCATATATAATGGAGTGCATCGGGCGAATGATTGAAATAAGTAATTACTTCTTCGCCGTAGATGCGTTGTTCTTTATCGTCTAAGGTAACACTGATGTCGTAGTCGGCGCGTTGTTGCCAATATGCGTGTCCGGGTGCACCCGAAGCGGTGCGGTAGGTGTTGGGCGTGGGCAGTTCCGTATCCAATTGTTTAAATTTGTCGGATATAGCCTGTGCCTGCAAACTACTATACAAGGTATTGCATAAAAGTAAAAATAAAAAAATACGCATTATCATTTCAAAACCGATACGATAAAAAGAACAAAAAAAATTACAGCACAAAATAAAAGGAAAAATACAAAGCCTCAAAACATTAACTTTTTTTAGGGAAAAAAGAGGTGAATTGCTTTTAAAAAAACAGTTTTGAAGAAGAAAAAGAAAATTTTGCGGAAGTGCAGACAAAAAAGTGATCCCGACAGGACTCGAACCTGTGACCCACTGCTTAGAAGGCAGTTGCTCTATCCAACTGAGCTACGGGACCCTTTTGTTTTTTCAAGGCGCAAAGATATACTATTTAGCGGCTGTTTGTACATAGATTTTATATAAAAAGATAAAAAAATGGACATTTTTTTTGTAAAAAGTGCGATGTTTTAAATAAAAAACGGGCTATTTCGCTTTTTATATGCTAAAAAAAGTTGAAAAGTTATCAAACGCCGATGCTTTTCGTATTTTTGTGCTTTGCATTTATTTACTTTATCAATATATAACCATTTTTTTAATGGAGCGATTCAAATTGTTAAATAATATCGGTGGTTTGCTTGCACTTATCTTTGCTACGATAGTGTACAGCCTCACGATGGAATCTTCGGCGAGTTTGTGGGATTGCGGCGAGTTTATAGCCTCCTGCCACAAACAGTTGGTGGTACACCCACCCGGAGCCGCTTTGTTTTTGATGATAGGGCGTATGTTTACCCTCTTTGCCCCTTCGCCCGATAAAATAGCACTTACCATCAACTTTATGTCGGCCTTGTCGAGTGGTTTGGCGATGATGTTTTTGTTTTGGATAACCACTTATTTGGCACGAAAAATAGTGAGCGCACAAGGAAAAAGCATAGAAGAAGGAGCTACTATGTGGATAGTACTCGCTTCGGGGGCTATTGCCGCCACTACAGGTACTTTTTGCGATACGATTTGGTTTTCGGCAGTAGAAGGCGAGGTATATTCTATGTCGCTGATGTTTACTGCTTTGGTTTTTTGGCTGATGTGCAAATGGGAACAGCACGCCGACGAACCCTATGCCGACCGCTTTTTGCTGCTCATTGCCTTTTTGATGGGCTGCTCCATATTTGTGCATTGGCTCAATTTGCTCACCATGCCGGCTTTGGCATTGATGTATTATTTTCATCGCACCCCCAATCCCAACAACACAGGAGCAATTATTTCTTTGCTTATAGGGTTTGCTTTTGTACTGTTTTTTATGGAGGTGGTGATTACGGGTGTCGTGGATTTAATGGCAGGTTCCGAAATGTTTTTTGTAAATAGCTTGGGTTTGCCTTTTAATAGTGGTGCTGTCTTCTTTATTGTTGTCCTGATAGCCTTGATAGCAGGTGGTTTGTATTACACCTACAAACAAGGAAAAGTACTTGCCCATCACGCTATATTGGCGTTTATGTTTATTTTGATAGGGTATTCTACGGTGGCACAGGTGCTGATACGTTCCAACGCACAACCCAGTATTGATATGAACAGCCCCCGCGATCCGGTGAGCCTCGCTGCCTATTTGCACCGCGAGCAATACGGTTCGCGCCCTTTATTTAGCGGTTACTTTTACGATGCCGAGCCTACAGGCGTAGAATATACGGGTGTGCGCTGGCAAAAAGGCGAAAAACAATATGTAGAAGCAGGTAAAAAATTTGAATACGAATATCAAGGAGCAAAAAAGAAACTGTTTCCCCGTATTTACGACAACAAAAGTGCGGGGCTGTACGAAAGTTGGCTCGGTCTGCGCAAAGGCGAAAAACCGAGCTACGGCGACAACATACGCTTTTTCTTTATATACCAAATCAACTACATGTACCTGCGCTATTTCCTGTGGAATTTTGTAGGACGACAAAACGACGAGCAGGGCGTGGGTTTGGGTGCTGACGGTATGCGTGACGGCAACTGGCAGGGTGGTATTCCGGTATTGGACAATATGCTCAACGGGCAATTGCAGCCACAAAAAAATCTGCCCGATTCTGCCAAAAATCACCCCGCCCGCAATTTGTTTTATTATATTCCTTTGTTGTTGGGTGTGTTGGGCATGTCTTTTCAATGGGTTGCCGACCGCCGCCGCTGGTCAATTGTTATGGTGTTGTTTTTGATGACGGGCGTAATATTTATTCTCTACGGCAATGCACCGCCTTTGGAGCCGCGCGAGCGCGATTATATCTATGCGGGTTCGTTTTTTACGTTTTCTATGTGGGTAGGTTTGGGCTGCTTCGCCATCTATGATTTTATCAAAAAATATACAGGAGGTGCTGCGGCAGTGGGAGTTGCTTTTGCACTGAGTGCCATTGCTCCTTTGCTGATGGGTACGCAGGGTTGGAACGACCACAACCGCCACGACCGCTACGCTGCCCGCGACCTCGCTGCCAACTACCTCAATTCTTGCGCCCCCAATGCCATTATTTTTACACAAGGAGACAACGACACCTATCCGCTTTGGTATGCCCAAGAGGTAGAAGGCATCAGAACAGATGTGCGCGTGGTAAATTTGAGTTTGTTGGGAGTAGATTGGTACATCAACCAAATACGCCGCCAACTCAACGATGCTGCTCCGGTAAAAATGTCGCTCACTCCCGATAAAATTGCAGGCAGCAGACGCGACATGGTGGTATATTTTGAAAACCAGCAAGTGGCACCGTCCGACCGCTATATTGATTTGAAACAGATTATCAGTTTTATCGGAGACGACCGCACCGCCAAACCTACGGCTTCCGGCTCTATGATGAGCTATTATCCGACCAAAAAAGTAAGTATTCCGGTAGATAAAGCAAAAATAATTGCCAACGGAACGGTAGCCGCTAAAGATACTGCTTTGGTAGTGCCGGTATTGCAGGTGGATTTAAAACCTAATTCCTTGTTAAAAAATAACTTGGCAGTGTTGGATATTATCGCTTCTAACCAGTGGGAACGCCCGATTTATTTTGCTATATCTTGCGAAAAAGACGAATTATTGGGCTTTGAAAAATATTTCCAGTTGGAGGGTTTGGCTTACCGCTTGGTGCCTATTGAGAGCAACACGCCGCAGCCGCCTTTCTTGGGCAGAGTAAATACCGATATTATGAGCGATAATTTGCTCAATAAATTCAAATTCGGCAATTTAGACAAGCCCCACGTATATGCCAATAGTGATTTGCGCCGTATGATGTATAATTTGCGCAGCAATTATGTGCGTTTGGCAGATAGCTATCTGGCAGAAAACAACCCGCAAAAAGCGGTGGAAGTTTTGGATTATGCCCGTCAGTACATCAACGAAAACGCCGTGCCTTATAATGTTTACGCCTACAATATGGCGCGCACCTACTACGATGCCAAAGCTTATGATAAAGGCAATGAAGTGGTAGATAAAATCACCGATGCCATTGTACAGGATTTGCAATATTATCGTTCTTTATCAGCAAAGGAAATGCGACCTTTTGAGCGCGACAAAGAAATGGGCGAGCAGTTTATACAACAGTTTATTCACTCGGCACGACAAGCGCAGCAGGAAGATTTTGCTAAAAAATTAGAACAGAAATTATCTCTATCATCGCGCTAAAGGCAGATGTTTTTATAAAATTGCTTAAAAAAGAGGCTACTTTTGAAAAACAAAGCAGCCTCTTTTTATATTTTTAATGCGAAAGAATTAATTTTAAGCGTTTTTTTATAACGTGAAGATAAAACGGAGTGACACTTTTCTTGTTCATACGTCATCTTTTTTTATACAATAAAAATGCTTCATAGCTACAAAATAATGCTACTACTACCGCTTTATTTTTTTTTAATGGCTTGGTGGTCTTGTATGGTGGAGTCGCCGCCACCTGCACCTGCTCATTGTGCCGATGTAGGTATTGTTGCCGCCGATGACCCCCAACTGCAGCCCGACTACCGCGCCGCCGCACCTGATACCTTAGTGCCTTTTCCTGCCGATGTTGAATTTGCGGTAATTGGCGATTATGGCAAAAACACGCCCGAAGCCCAGCAAGTGGCAGCAATGGTGCAGTCGTGGCAACCCGCTTTTATTATCACGGTTGGCGACAATGTGTATGAAATGTTTGGCGATGCCTCCACTTATCATAATTTGGTGGGTAGCTTGTATTGCGATTATATTTATAATCCCGATGCGCCCGAAGCATTGCGCTGCAACGGCGAAGCGGCACAGGCACATCAAAACCGTTTTTTTCCGTCAGTGGGCAACCACGACTATTATGTAGATGGAACGCTGAATCCCTACAAAACCTATTTTACACTGCCCGGTGCCGAAGAATACTATGATTTTGTATGGGGGCAGGTGCATTTTTTTATGATTAACAGTGGCAAAAACGGCGACTCTACTTGTTGTGCCAGCACACAATCGCGCTTGTTGCGCAAAAAAATATGCTTTTCCGAAGAACCCTACAAAATTGCGGTATTGCACCACCCGCCCTTTTCGGTAGCCGACCACGGCAACAACGAAAATATGCAAACGTGGAATTTTGAAGAGTGGGGAATAACGGCGGTGATTTCAGGACACGACCACACCTACCAGCGCATACAGCGAAAATCTACCGGATTTCCTTATTTTTTGAGTGGAGTAGGGGTGCATCTTTATATAATTGTTGGACAGAACCGATTGACAGTACCGAATTTTCGGCGTATTGCTATGCCCAAAACTACGGAGCTTTGCGCGTAAGCACCCACGAAAACCAAATTACATTCCGCTTCTACGCCATCAGCGATTGGAATGTACCCGTTGACAGCATCACGATTGATGTAGGGCAATGATAACTTTTACTGCATCGCGTGTGAATATTGAAATATGCGGGGTTAAATGATGAACAGATTTTTTTTGGGGGCGCAAAAATTAATGATTTGTTTTGATATGATGCCCCTTGTACTTGCATCTGAAAAAATTGCTGCGAGTGCGGTATATCCTGTTTTAATTTATCAAAATATCGGCTTTGCCGACTTTGGAAAACTATTTTACATCACCTCATTGAAAAAAGAAACAAACATATTCTTGATAAAAAACGCTATTTTTGTTGATTGCTTTACCAACTTTTTATTCCCCAATCTTTAATTTTTTCTTTTTTTTCGCATGATAAAGCATTTAATAAGTGCCGTATTTTTATTGTATTTGATGCAGAACCTACAGGCGCAAAACACCCAAGAAGGCGACTACGCTTATCACAAAACAATATGGGTAGAGAATACGTTGGCTTCTCTGAATTTGGAGCAAAAAATCGGACAGTTGATGATGGTATCTACCAATTCGTCAGCTTCGCAAAAAGACATTGATTATATCAACACCTTAGTTGCCGATTATCATATCGGGGGTTTGATATTTTTTAAGGGCGACCCCCTGCCGCAGTTGCGCCTTACCAACCAATATCAGCAGGCTGCTCGCTTGCCCCTCCTCATCGGTATTGATGGCGAGTGGGGCTTGGCGATGCGCCTGAGCCAAACACCCGAATTTCCGTACCAACTAATGCTCGGTGCTATTCAGGACAATCAACTGCTCTTTCGCATGGGGCAGGAGGTTGCCCGCGAATGTAGGCGTATGGGCATTCATATCAATTTTGCGCCGGTGGTGGATATTAACACCAATGCCAACAATCCCGTTATCGGGGTGCGCTCTTTCGGCGACAATAAATACAATGTGAGCGACAAAGCTATTGCTTATATGCAAGGTATGGAGATGAACGGAATTTTGGCTTGTGCCAAACATTTTCCCGGTCATGGCGACACCCATTTGGACTCGCACCACAGCCTGCCGGTGCTTACCCACAGCCGCGAGCGTTTTGAAGATATAGAGTTGTATCCTTTCAAAAAAATGATAGAAAAAGAAGTGGGTAGTATGATGATAGGGCATTTGTCGGTGCCGGTTTATGACAAGCGCACTTACTCTGACGGAAAATCCACTATTACCATTCCTTCTTCTTTGTCCAAACCCATCATAACAGATTTGCTGAAAAAAGAATTAGGTTTTAAAGGTTTGATATTCACCGATGCTTTGAATATGAAAGCGGTGAGTGCTTATTTTAAACCCGGAGAATTGGAGGTAGAAGCCCTGAAAGCCGGAAATGATGTGTTGCTCTATCCTGAAAACGTGCCCGCCGCTATCAGTGCCATCAAAGCCGCTATACAAAAAGGCAGCATCAGCGAAGCGGAATTAGATGCCCATGTGCGCAAAATTTTGGAAACTAAATTTCGGCTGGGGCTTGCCAATTATACGCCGCTTTCCGAAAACAACCTCATCGCCGAACTCAATACGCCCGAATCCGAACTCATCAACCGCCTGCTGATAGAAAATGCCATTACGGTGGTGCGCAATACGCCCAAATTAGTGCCGATAAATAAATTGGAAACTGCCGGACGCTTTGCGAGTGTGTTTATCGGCGAAAACAACGGAACAACACCTTTTCAGCAAACATTGTCGCATTATGCCGAAGTGAGCCATTTTCAGATTAATAACAAAGCCGCCGACTTTGATTACGACCACACCCTTACTCAGTTAGAAACCTACAACACTGTTATCATCGGTATTGCATATAGCAAAGGCGATGCCGCCAACAACTGGAATTTTGACGGCAGGGCTTTGCGTTTTGCGCAGCAATTACAACAAAAAAACAAAAAAGTAATCCTTGTTTTGTTTGGCAACCCATACATACTGAAATCCTTCGATGCTTTTCAGGGAAGCCTTATTTGTGCTTATCAAAGAATGCCTTTGGTGCAGGAGATAGCAGCACAAATTATTTTTGGAGGTATTTCGGCAAAAGGCAAGCTGCCCGTACATATTTCTACTGCTTTTCCTTATGGCTGCGGCGACCTCACGCTGGCTCCCACACGCCTCAAATATTCCATTCCCGAAGAGGTGGGTATGCGCTCCGACCTTTTGAACCAAATAGACGACATTGCGCAGGAGGCTATCCGTGTGGGGGCAACACCCGGCTGCCAAGTATTGATAGCAAAAGATGGTAAAGTAGTATTTGATAAAACCTACGGTTGGCATACTTACGCCAAAAATCAGCCGGTGAAATGGACGGATTTGTACGATGTGGCTTCTTTGACCAAAATCATTGCCACTTTGCCCGCCCTGATGACCCTCTACGAAGATAATAAATTGTCGCTCAATGATTATTTAAGCACTTATTTGCCCGAACTCAAAGGCACGGATAAAGCATATCTCAATATAAAAGATATGCTCACGCATCAGGCGGGCTTGCAGGCGTGGATACCTTTTTATAAAAAAGCCTTAGAACAAAATTTGCAGGATACTTCAGTATTTTCGCCCTACTCTGCCAATGATTTTTCGGTACCCGTGAGCGATAAAATGTATATGAATTGTGCTTATACCGATACGATATGGCAGCATATTCAGCAGTCGCCTTTGGCGAGTGAGCGCAAATATGTATATAGCGATTTGCCTTATTATTATTTTAAAAAAATTATTGAAAACGAAACGCTACAAACTTTGGACGAATACACCCGAGAGCATTTTTCAGAGCCTTTGGGAATGAACCGTACTGTCTTTAATCCGCTTTCGTGCTTTAATAAAAACGAAATAGCACCTACCGAAGTTGATGATTATTTTCGTATCGGGGAGCTGCGCGGCACCGTACACGATATGGGTGCGGCGATGCTCGGCGGTGTAGGCGGGCACGCGGGCTTGTTTTCCAATGCCAACGATTTGGCAAAAATAATGCAGATGTATCTCAACAAAGGCACTTACGGCAATCACCGCTATTTTTCTGAAAGCACCGTTAATATTTTTACATCGCGCCAAAATGAGGAATGTAGGCGCGGCTTGGGCTTTGATAAACCCGAAACACAAAGCGGAAAAAGCAACCCTTGTGCAGAATCTGTCTCACCTTTTACCTTTGGGCATACCGGATTTACAGGCACTTGCGCCTGGGCAGACCCGCAGTACAACGTTATTTATATTTTTTTGTCCAACCGCACCTACCCCGATATGAACAACAATGCTTTGGTACAATACAATATCCGCACCCGTATTCAGGAGGTGGTGTATCAAGCCATCAAAACCGGAGTGAGCCTCCCTTAAAAAAAGCATAAGTAGATAAACACAGATTTTTATCCGTGAAAATCTGTTCAATCGCTTTCATTTGCGCTTCCATCATTTATAAAATAAGAGGCGGCGAACCCTTAGCATATATCCCCATAAATATGCAGTAAGTAAACTTACATTTTGTCTGAACCCTGATTTTGGGGATTAAGGGATAGGCAGGATTTTCATTTTTTCACTCCCCACTCCCCCCGACGCTATTTCTTACGAATAGCACAGTTTATTTTACACGCCCATCTTTTATACGACTCGAGTTGTCTTTGATACGACTCGAGTTGTCTTTGATACGACTCGAGTTGTCTTTGATACGACTCGAGTTGTCTTTGATACGACTCGAGTTGTCTTTGATACGACTCGAGTTGTCTTTGATACGACTCGAGTTGTCTTTGATACGACTCGAGTTGTCTTTGATACGACTCGAGTTGTCTTTGATACGACTCGAGTTGTCTTTGATACGACTCGAGTTGTCTTTGATACGACTCGAGTTGTCTTTGATACGACTCGAGTTGTCTTTTATACGACTCGAGTTGTTTTTGATACGACTCGAGTTGTTTTTGATACGACTCGAGTTGTTTTTGATACGACTCGAGTTGTTTTTGATACGACTCGAGTTGTTTTTGATACGACTCGAGTTGTTTTTGATACGACTCGAGTTGTCTTTGATACTACTCAGCATACCAATACCTACGACAAAGTATCGGCAATGTAAAATAAAACTTCCCTGCTATTTTTATATCTTTGGCGTTTATTTTTGAGATTTTTCTATGGCAAAATATAGCGCACCAGATACCCACAAATTGCTCGCAATGACCGAAACGCTATTGCAAATGTCGCATATAATGACCCCGCAGGCACAAACAGAGGCTTTGCAGGAGGTGATTAATTTTCACGACTGGCGATATTACATACTCGCCCAGCCCCTCATCAGTGACAGCCAATACGATACGCTTTTTAAAAAACTGCAACAATTAGAGCGTGAAAATCCCGACCTGAGCAACGAAAACTCACCCACGCAAAGAGTGGCTTACAGCATCAGCAAAGACTTTCCGAGTGTGGAGCATCTGTCGCCGATGCTGTCGTTGGATAATTCCTACAACGCCGATGATTTATATACTTTTGATACACAAGTAAAAAAACTCTGCGACCGCAACGATATTGAATACACCTTAGAGCCTAAATTTGATGGTACGGGCATTTCTTTGGTATATGAAAATGATGTTTTGTTGCGTGCCGTTACGCGCGGCAACGGTGCTGTGGGCGAAGAAATCACCAACAATATCCGCACCCTGCGCTCCGTGCCGCTGCAAGCACATTTTTCCAAATACGGCATCTATCGCATCGAAATACGCGGCGAAGTGCTGATACGCAAAGATAAATTTGAGGCGATGAACCGCCAACGCCGCACCAACGGCGAAAAAGAATTTGCCAACGCCCGCAACACCGCCGCTGGCACACTGCGCCTTCAGGACTCTGCCGAAGTTGCCAAACGCAACTTGGAAGCCTTTGTATATTATGTGGGCTATGCCGTAGATGCAAACGAAAATTCTTTGCTCATCAAAACCCTCAAAACACATTCCGAACTGCTCCAAATGCTCCACGATTTGGGCTTTAAAGTACCTCATTCGCCGCAGGAGTTTCAACATCACAACAGCATAGATGCCGTCATTGCCGCTTGCGAAGCGTGGCAAATACGCCGCGATGACTACGCCTACGAAACAGACGGCTTGGTAGTAAAAGTAAATGCGCTGGCACTGCAAGAAATTTGCGGTTTTACGGCACACCACCCGCGCTGGGCAATTGCTTTTAAGTTCAAAGCACGCTCGGCAGCTACCACACTTTTAGATGTAGAATTTCAAGTAGGACGCACAGGAGCCATCACACCCGTTGCCAAAGTTCAGGCTGTGCCTTTGGCGGGAGTTACTGTGTCGTCTATATCTATCCATAATGAAGATTTTATTAAAGAAAAAGATTTAAAAATCGGCGACCGCGTACTCATTGAGCGCAGCGGCGATGTGATACCGCAAATTGTGCAAAGCCTCGCCGATGTGCGCAACGGCAGCGAACGCGATATTGTATTTCCGAAAAATTGTCCTGCTTGCAACAGCGAACTTTTTAAGCCCGAAAAAGAAGCCGTATGGCGTTGCCTCAATCCGCAGTGTCCGGGCGCAGGCAATGGAGCAAATTATCCATTTCGTATCCAAACACGCTATGGATATGGAGGGTTTGGGCGCAAAACAAGTAGAGCGTTTTTTTGAAATGGGTATTTTAAAAAATATCGCCGACATTTACCACTTGCCTTATGAACGCATTGCGCAATTGGAGGGTTTTGGTGAAAAATCGGTGCAAAACATGCAAGCCGCCGTAGCTGCTTCCAAACAAAAATCTTTGGAAAATTTGCTCTATGCGCTGGGTATCCGTCAGGTGGGCAGGGGAACGGCGGTGGCATTGGCGGCAGCCCTACAAAGCGATATTGCAGAATTGCAGGAGTGGAGCGTGGAGCAATTGCGCCAACTGCCCGACTTCGGACCGGTGGTGGCGCAAAGCGTCTATGATTATTTTCACAACGAAAACAATTTGCTGTTGCTGCAACAATTGCGCGATGCGGGTGTAAATATGCAAAAAACAACAACCGATGCCGCCGCTGACTCTGCAAGCACCGCTTTTGCCGGAAATACATTTTTGTTCACAGGCACTTTATCTCAATGCACACGCAGCGAAGCCGAAAAAATGGTATTGGCACACGGCGGCAAAATTGCAGGCAGCGTAAACAAAAACCTGAATTATTTGGTAGTCGGCAGCGAGGCAGGCAGCAAATTGGAAAAAGCCCGTACTATTTCTTCTATCCGCATTATCAACGAGCAGGAATTTCTGGAACTGATGGCTTTGTAAATTTTTTTTAAAACGAAAAAGGAGGGGGGTAATTGAGAATTGTGAATTGAAAATTACGAACTTACTGCCCTATTACCTTTTTTAAGAAAGCGTTTCCGAAAAATTACCGAAACGGCGGCACAAATACGCCGAAAAATCCAACAATTTAGCTTCTTCAAAATAGCCCGCCATCAATTGCACGCCCAAGGGCATTTGCGAAGTGCGCTGCCGCAACAAGGGCAAAGAAACCGCCGGCACGCCCGCCAAATTCGCCTGCACCGTAAAAATATCCGCCAGATACATCTGCACCGGCGACTGCTTCGTCATTTCACCCAAACCAAAAGCCACATCGGGAGTGGTAGGCGACAACAAAAATCGTAGCGGCGGAGCGCATCGAGCGTGGTGTCGGCAATCAGGCGGCGCACTTTTTGGGCTTTGGTAAAAAAAGCATCATAATAACCCGAACTCAGCACAAAAGTACCCAGCATAATGCGGCGTTGCACTTCGCGCCCAAAACCTTCGGAGCGGCTGTTGCGATAGAGTTGTTCGAGGGAGTCGGCAAGGGGCGTGCGATAGCCATAGTGTGTGCCATCGTAGCGGCTCAAATTAGAAGAGGCTTCGGCTGCCGTGAGCACATAATAAGTCGGTATCATACATTCCATATCAGGAAATGTAATTTCATCTACGGTGTGTCCTTCTTTCCGCAGTTGTGCTATGAGTGCCAACATTTGCGCTTGCAGGTCACTGTCCAAACCTTCGTTGTATAAGGCTTCGCGGTAGTAGGCAAGGCGGCGTTTTTCGCCTGAGTTCAGTTGTTGCGAATAAGAAGGCACCGCTTGTGTAGCAGCAGTAGCATCATAATTATCTTGACCAGCCATAATTTCCAACAGCAAAGCGGCTTCTTCTACGGTACGCGTGAGGCTGCCGATTTGGTCAAAAGAAGAGGCGTAAGCAATTAAGCCGTGGCGAGAGATGCGCCCGTAAGTGGGTTTGCAGCCTACCACACCGCAAAATGCCGCCGGCTGTCGCACCGAGCCGCCGGTATCGCTGCCCAAAGCCGCGCCGCACAAATCGGCTTGTACTGCCACCGCCGAGCCGCCACTGCTGCCACCTGCCACCCGCGTAGGGTCGGCGGCATTGCGCACCGCCCCATACACCGAGTATTCATTGCTCGAACCCATCGCAAACTCATCGCAGTTGAGCCGCCCGATAACAATGGCATCTTCATCTAAGAGTCGTTGGAGCGCAGTGGCGGTAATGAGCGACTCAAAACCGCCCAGCATTTTAGAGGAGCCGTCACCTGATGCCCTTTATGACAAATTACATCTTTAACCCCCAACACCAAACCGTGCAAACGCCCTATTTTGCCTCCTTCATTTCTTTTGCGGTCTAATACCCCCGCCTGTGCGAGTGCTTCCTGCTCATATACCTCCACAAAGGCGTTCAAGTGTCGGTTGCGTTCAATGCGCTCTAAATAATAGGCGACTAAACTTCGGCAAGACAGTTCACCGGCAGTAATAGCCTCTTGGTGTTGTAGAAAAGATGCGTTGATTTGCACGATAATTTTTTTTATAAAACAGGTGTGCAAAATTATTAAAAACTATACGGCTTGTATATATATAAAGCTAATTTTTAGGTTCTGATAGAGTATAATAGTATATTTATCTAAAAAAAACGAAATTTATCCATAATTTTGTCGGTTTTGGTTACTGTTTCTTTTATTAAAAATCAGTAACTTTGTCGCCCTTTTTTCAGATTATCATCTATTTTTGGCGGGCATATTATTTTTACAAATAAGTATTCTGATACTATTATGGGTTTTTTATCAACATTCGTGAAGCGGGAAAAAACAGCAGAGCATCATTTAGATGACCCTCAAACAACAGTTCATCATGGCGAAATCATAAAAAACAAGGTTTTTTTAAGAAAAATTTATATTGATTGGTACAATTTTTTACTAAAAGAAACTCCCAATTTACCCGAAGGAAAAATAGTAGAGTTAGGTTCGGGAGGAGGTTTTTTGAAAGAGTTGCTAGATATGCCTTTTGAAGAGGAGAGTTTGAGTGCAATTTTTATGATAGATGTGCTGCACCATATTCCGCGCTGCGATTTGTTTTTTTCCGAAGCCCAGCGCACACTGAAAAAGGCGGTAAAATTATTATGAGCGAACCCGCCAACACTGCGTGGGGGAGGTTTTTTTACCAAAATTTTCACCACGAACCCTTTCAGCCCGAAGCCGCTTCGTGGGAAATTCCCTCCACAGGTCCTTTGAGCGGAGCCAATGGTGCTTTGCCCTGGATTATTTTTAAGCGCGATATTGACCTTTTCACAGCCGCTATCCACACTTAAAATGTACTAAATTTCAATATCATACTCCTGCACGCTATTTGCTCAGTGGCGGCATGAGCTATAAATCCTTTGTGCGGCGTGGAGCTACGGAGCTGTTAAAATGACAGAAACTCTATTTACCCCCTTATTTCCGTTGATAGCTATGTTTCAGTTGATACAGGTTGAAAAAGTATAAACACCTATTGGTAATAGCACAACATTCTAAATTTTACGTCCAATTTTATTTTGCTCGCACTTTTACAATGCGATTTTAAAAAAAACAACTTAATATGATTACCAACACTGCTGAAGCCAGAAAAAAAGAGTGGTATGATTTTTTGAACAGCAAGCTCCTACTTTTTCTAAATATCGCAAACGTTTTTCTTATTACTGGAACGATACCATTCGTTATTGCAATTATTTTATTCACGCAAACGACAGCGTATTACAAATCGGCTGTGGCACGGGCGATACTTTGGCGGCACTTAATGGCAGCTACAAAGCCGGTATTGATTTTAGTCCGGCAATGATAGAATTAGCTAAAAAAAATTACCCGCAACTTCATTTTTATGAAATGGAAGCGGAAAATATTACCCTCGACCGAACTTTTGATGTGATAGTGCTGGGCAATGTGGCAGGTTTTTTTGAAAACATTTTAGATGTGTTGATTCCGCTCAAAAAACTGTGTCACGAGCGCACGCGCATCATCACCACTTATTACAATTATTTGTGGGAGCCCGCCCTGAAATTTGCCGAAACCATCGGCTTGAAACGCAAAACTCCGCAGCAAAACTGGCTCTCTCAAAACGACATCAAAAACCTCCTTTATTTGGCAGGTTTTGAAACCTACCGCGAAAATATGCGTATGCTACTGCCGGTGAATATTCCGGTAGTATCGTGGATGGTAAATAAATTTTTGCCCAAATTGCCTCTGATAGATAATCTTTGCCTCACACAAATCAACTTTGCCCGCCCGCTGCCGCGCACCGAAGATGTGTCTAAAAAATACAGCGTAAGTGTAGTAATACCCGCACGCAACGAAAGCGGAAATATAGAAGCCGCCGTGCTGCGCACCCCCGAAATGGGCAAAGGCACAGAAATTATTTTTATAGAAGGCAATTCTACGGACGACACGTGGCAAAAAATTCAGGAAATTCAGGAAAAATACAAGCACGAGCGCAATATAAAAAATAGGACGACAAGACGGCAAAGGCAAAGGCGATGCGGTGCGCAAAGGCTATGATATTGCCACCGGCGATGTATTGATGATTTTAGATGCCGACCTCACCGTGCCGCCCGAAGATTTGCCCAAATTCTACGATGCCATCGCTTCGGGTAAAGGCGAATTTATCAATGGCTCGCGCTTAGTGTATCCGATGGAAAAGAACGCCATGCGCTTTCTCAATACTTTGGGCAATAAATTTTTCAGCCTCGCCTTTACCTGGTTATTAGAGCAGCCCATCAAAGATAGCTTGTGCGGCACAAAAGTATTATTGCAAGACGACTATGAAAAATTGAAAAAAAACCGCAAGTTTTTTGGCGATTTTGACCCTTTTGGCGATTTTGATTTGCTGTTCGGCGCACACAAACTCAATTTAAAAATTATTGACCTACCCATTCGCTACCGCGAACGCACTTATGGAGATACCAATATCTCACGATTTAGGCACGGTTTTATATTGTTACGCATGTGTTTATATGCTGCCCGCAAAATAAAATTCTGGTAATCGGGTAAAAATTTATTTTAAAATTCAAGACTTTTTAAAAAACTGTTGTCTAAATAAAACTTTGATATATTTCGAAGCAATTATATAATATTTTTAATTATAGAGTAACAACCGTTCAATCGCATTTTATTCTCTATTTTGGAGACTTTCGCTACATCAAATCTGATTTATACGGACGAGATTTTGGTACAAGAAATTTTAGAAACCCAAAATCCGGCATTAGTGAGTCAACTTTATGATAGATACCTCAACCGTATTTATCGTAAAGCGGTTTCGTTTGTGAAAGATGCTGAACTTGCAGAGGACTTAACCCACGACATTTTTATAAAAATATTGATGAGCCTCTCTTCATTTAAAGGAAAAGCCAAATTCTCAACTTGGGTATATTCCATCACTTATAATTATTGTGTTGATTATATCCGCCGCCGCCAAAAAGAACCTATCGTTCACAATGAAAATGAATTTACGGGAAATACAGAACCTTTGGACGAGGTGGACAGCCACGCCGAATGGGTTGAAATTCAGGGCTCGCGCTTAGGAAAAATTTTAGATATGCTCAATGTTGAAGAAAAAAGTATCTTATTGATGAAATATCAAGATGATTTAAGTATTAAAGAAATACAAGATATTTTTGACTTATCGGAAAGTGCTGCAAAAATGCGTATCAAACGAGCAAAAGAAAAAGTACAATTACTCTACAAAAAAATGTATAATGAACTAAATTAAAAGCACAATATACCCTATGTTTCAGCCATTTTTAGAACTACAGGAAGAGGAAAAAAGCGTAGAAGCTCCCGAAAAGCTCAAACAAGAAATTAATGGCACTCATCAAACATCTCAATCCTTATTCAAATTAACGGGTTGGATTTATGATTTAATCGTATATACCGGTTGGAAGGCATTTACTTCTTTAGATAAAAAAATTAACCATCACAACCATCCTAACTACGAAAAAGAAAAAAATAATAGCACATCATGTGTTTTTATTGAAAATAAAAATAATAACAAATTAGTATATTGATAGTTATTGTTTTATAAATATACAAAACAATAAATTAAAACCTTATTTAAAGTATAAAAAACTCATTTTTATGGGTGATTTTTATATAAAAACCTGTTTTAATCATATATCTTAAAAATTTTAGCACTATCTTTGAGGAGGATATTAGATGATGGACAAACTTAGTGAATTTATAGATTCTGCTTTACAAATGATACAATCACTTATTCAGAGCATAGCAGCGGGTTTACCTTCTTTTTTGGGAGCTATTGCTGTTTTGGTGATTGGTTGGTTTGTGGCGAAATATGTAGGAAGAGGTATCGCTAAATTGCTCAATACATTGCAAGTAGATACCTTGATGGATAAATTGCGCACGGTATCCATTTTTGCCTCTGTACGCATACAACTGAGTACTTTATTGGGCGAGTTGGTACGTTGGATTATATTCCTTATTGTACTTATCGTAGGCTCGGAAACCTTGGGGCTGCGAGCTATTTCTGATAATATTACCCAAATTCTTACTTATCTGCCCAAATTGCTGAGTGCGTTGGCATTTTTTGCCATCGGTACTTTTGCCGCCAATATTATCCGAAAATTCATACAAACCACTGCCGAATCATTTGGTATCTCTACCGGACGCTTTATTGCCGGTTTTGTGTTTTATTTTTTATTGGTAATGATTGCCATATCGGCACTTAACCAAGCTGGTATCAATACCGAAATCATCAGCGAAAACTTACAGATTATTTTAGCTGCTGTTTTATTCTCTTTGTCATTGGGTTATGGTTTGGGTTCGCGCCATTTAATGGCAAATTTGCTGGGCAGCTTTTATATAAAAGGAAAACTGGAATTAGGGCAGGTGATAAAAATAGATGGTGTGGAAGGAATTATTATCGCCGCCGACAGTACCTCTGTAACGCTTAAAACTGTTGATAAAATCGTGCTGATGCCTTTATCTAAATTTACGGAACAAAAAATAGAAATTCTCAGCGTACCACCTCACAATTAATATCAAACAACGACTATTATTGGTTGATATGCTTTTTTGTAGTATCTTTTTTATATTACAAAAAAGCATTTTTCTTTTTTATAAACATTTATGAAAGCTATTATCATTACTATCGGTGACGAAATTCTTATCGGGCAAATATTAGATACCAACTCGCAATATATTGCCCAACGCCTTCAAACTTGGGGCGTGGCTGTAGCAGAAATGCTCTCGGTTGCCGACCGCCCCGAAGCCATCATTGCTGCCGTACAACATAGCTTGCAGCACGCCGATTGGGTACTGATAACAGGTGGTTTGGGTCCTACCAAAGATGATATTACAAAAGCTACGCTCACCCGCTATTTTAAAGGAAATTTGGTGCTGAACGAAGATGTTTTACAACACATTTCACAACTATATGCCCAACGCGGGCGCAGCATTACCGATGCTTCCCGAAATGTGGCACACCAGCCCGATAATGCAATTATTTTCCAAAATAAAAAAGGAACTGCACCCGCTATGTGTTGGGAAATCGGTACACAAAAAGTAATTTCTATGCCCGGCGTACCCTACGAAATGAAGCATTTTATGGAGGGCGAAGTGGGCGTTTTTTTACAAAAACAGATAACAGAAAAAAACGTATTTCATTATACCTTGATGACAGCAGGTGTGGGAGAAACCTATATTGCCGAAAAAATAAAAGACATTGAAGATGCTTTGCCGACTGCCATCAAATTGGCTTATTTGCCTTCTTTGGGAACGGTAAAATTGCGCCTCACCGCCAACGGCAACGACGAAAGCTATTGGCGTGCCGAACTACAACGCTTCGCCAACGCCATCACTGAGCAATTGGGAAATATTATATTTGCACAGGAAGATACCACGTTGGAAAAAGTAGTCGGCGAGCAACTCAAAATGCGCCGCGCCCTGCTGGTACTGGCAGAAAGCTGCACAGGAGGCACGGTGGCACAAAAAATTACTTCGGTGGCGGGCAGTTCGGCGTATTTTTGGGGGGGTGTTGTTGCTTATTCCAACGAAATGAAAATCAAAATACTACACATAGCTCCCGCTATTATTGCGCAGCACGGGGCAGTGAGCCACGCCTGTGTAGCTGCTATGGCGCAGGGCGCACTGGCAAACAGCGGCGCACAATATGCCATTGCCATCAGTGGCACTGCCGGACCCGACGGCGGCACACCCGAAAAACCCGTAGGAACGGTATTTATGGCAATCGCTACACCACAACAGGGTATTCAAACCAAAAAGCACCAACTTTATACCCACCGCGACATCAATATACAATTGGCAGCAACTATTGCACTCAACGAATTGCGTTTGGCGATGTTGGAAGAAAAAACAGCCGCAACAACAACTTGATTTTATGACAATTTTTTAATCCGTAAAAAAAATAATTTTTACTGGACAATAATAGCGTAGAATTTCTTTTTGAGAAGTTCCACACCGTTTTTGTTTTTATATAAATATATAAATTCGTCATCAATTCAAATGAAAGTAGTGCCGTCAGTGTTTTTTTTAAAGAAATGCTTAAAAACAGTAGCTTTGTGCAGATAAAAAAATAAATTTTTAATAAAAAGAAGATGAAATATTTGTGGTGTCGCCGCATAGCGGTGTGCGTGATGATAATAATAGCAGAGTTGATGTCTGTGCATTCAGAGGCACAATCGCTTACAGATATAAAAGTGATGAGCTACAATTTGCTTGCTTTTCCCGAAGGCGACATTGCCGCAAGAGAAGACACATTAGCTAAAATTCTGAACTATTATCGTCCTGATATTTTTTTGGTGCAGGAGTTGCGCAGCGAAGAAGGCTTACAAAAAGCACTTGCCGCTTGTCAGGCGGTGTTGGGTGCATCGTACCAAGCCGGAGTATATATTCCACAAATTTCCGACCCCGATAATACGAGTTGGCGTTTACAACAGAACATCATCGTGAATGGTGAGCATTTTGATATTGCAGCACAGGAAACACTGCTCACCCTTTATCGTGACATCAACTATTTTAAGCTGTACTGGCGCGACAGCCCTGCCGCCGACAGCGTTTTTTTGCATTGCTATGTCACACACCTGAAATCGTCAAGCGGCACTGAAAATCAGCAAATACGCCTCGAAATGGCAAAAATAATGCGCCAACACGCCCACCAGCTCCCGCCTCAAAGCCTCATTTTGGTAGCGGGCGATTTTAATCTATACAGCGGCAGCGAACCAGCTTATCAGTGGCTGCTCGCCGATAGCGGCAACAGCGACAACACCCTGCAAGACCCCATCAATACGCCCAACTGGGCAAGTGCTTCTTTTACGAACACCGCTATTTATACGCAATCTACGCGCAGCAGTGGTTTTAGCGATGGAGCAAGCGGCGGTATAGACGACCGCTTTGATTTTGTTTTACTCTCCGAAACTTTGCTAAACGGCGGCAGTGCTGCTCCGCTGCATTATCAAAACGAAACATACAAAGCTTTGGGCAACAACGGCACTTGCTATAATCAGGATATTATTAATTGTGCCGGCGGCGATAATCCTGTTTCGGAAGATATACTGCACGCACTCTGGTACATGTCCGACCATTTACCCGTTACACTTACATTGCAAGCAACTGCTCCAAACGACACTACCGCCGCTTTGCCGACGACAGTTGAGTCTGCGGCACCGCTTCATATTTTCCAAAACAAAAACAACAATGTTTTATTTTCTTGGCAAGATGATACAAAAGCGAAATTACATTTGTACGATTTGAACGGACGCTTATTGCAAACATTTTTTCTGCAACCATACGAAAGTCGGTCGCTGATGCTCGCAACAGGCTGCTATGCAGCACAAATTATGGATATGGATAAGCACATTATTTATATAAAAAAAATAATCATTCATTAAAAAATTACCGACAAAAAAAGCAATATAGCAGCCTCAAAAAGTATTCTATACTTTTGTATTATTTATTATTCACTATCCATCTTTATTGAACAAAATGAAAATACAACAACTATTTGCACTTATAATATGTCTACTGATAGAGTGCTGCTTCGTCAGCATCAAAGCACAAGACACATCAACTTTGCGCGATTCGGTAACGGTAGTAATGATGAAAGACGGTTCGGTGTATCAGGGAAAAATCGTTTCGGAAAAAGAGGATAAAATACAACTCCAAACCAAAACCGCCGGTATTTTGGATTTGCTGCGCAGCGACATCAAAACAATAGAAAAACGTGTACTAAGCAAAACCGGACAAGTATGGTTTCCGAATCCCAATTATACCCGCTATTTTTTCGGACCCACTGCTTTTTGCCTACAAAAAGGAGAGTCGTATTATCAAAATACTTACTTGATCATTAATACATTTAACTACGGTATCACTAATTATTTTACTATTGGTGGCGGTATAGAATTAATTTCGCTCATCAACGGCGAGCCTATTTTTATGCTCAACCCCAAATTGGGTTTTCCTTTGGGCGGCAAATGGGCAGCAGGCGGTGGCGTATTGTACATCAACTCCAAAATATTTTCATCGGAGCGCGATTTTGAACTCAATGGTTTGGGTATCGGCTACGGTTTACTCACCTATGGCTCTCACGAGCATAATATGTCTTTGGGTGTGGGCTATGGCTGGGTGAATGATGAAATAGCCAATCAGCCTATATTAACGGTGAGCGGTATGACGCGCGTAAGCAAACGCCTCGGTTTGGTGAGCGAAAACTGGTTTTTGCCCATCGAAGGCAGTTTGAAGGGCTTGTGGGGCTACGGCGGTCGCATTATGGGTGAAAATCTCACCGTAGATTTGGGCTTTATTTACAACCGCGAAGTTGCCAACGATATATTTAAAATCGGTTTTCCCTATATTGATTTGGTGGTGCGCTTTGGTAAAAAAGCAGCAAAAAAAGAGGCTCAGGAATAATATTTTTTCTAAAAAAATATTATTCACTTTTTTATCTCCGATAAATACTGTATCAACAAGTTGTTGAAAACCGTCGGTTGTTCAAATTGCAAAAAATGTCCGCAATTTGGAATCAAATGCGCCTCGCACGAAGGGAGCAAAGCAGCAGCACGGCGCATCAAAGCAGGAGTATTATCCAATGGATTGAGCAAGCGGTTGGGAATAAATTTATCTTTTTCTCCAAAAATCAACAAGGTGTGTTGCTGCAAGTTTTTCACAAAATGAAGCGGCGGCTCGGCGAGCATCGCAGCAACGCTCTGCGGAATGATGGCGCAATAGTCTAAAAAATCGGCGGACTTACGTTGTGCCAGTCGGTATTGTATCATCGTTTCTGCCTCCGGCGGCTGATGATAAAAATTAAGTGCGAAGTTATGCCGTATTTGCGCCTCCGAGCTATGCTCTACAAAAGAGGCGGCATAGGTTTGTCGCAGCCATATTTTTTGGAGTTCGTTAAATTTTTCAAAGCCCGCCGGTGCGGTCAATACCAAATTATCAAACAAATCAGGAAACAAATACGCCGCCCACAAAGCTATTTGCCCTCCCATAGAATGTCCTACCAGCGTTATTTTTCGGCGCAGTTGCAGGACGAGCAAAAAATCGTTCAACACTTGCGCATAAAAAGACATAGAAGGTACAAAATTTCTTTTATCCGAAGCTCCATATCCGGGCAAATCCAAAGCGATACAATGAAAATGTGCGCTCAAACCCTCCAAATTACGATACCAAGCCCCCTGATAGCTACCCAATCCGTGTATCAGCAACAACACAGGCAAGTGCAAATCGCCTTGTGTAGTATAAGTAAGCCGAAGTTGTTGACGGGTAAGAAAAACAGAGTATTGCGGATAGGAAACCATTGATTTTGGAACAGCGAAGATGCAACTTTCAGCGCATATACACAACTATTTTTCATACCGATTATTGTCACAAAGGAGTCTTTGTATTTATAAAAAATCAAAAGTGCAGGTAAAAATCTTTTAATAAGACCACAAATTCCTCACTATAAGTCAATGTTTCATTGTGTATGATTAAATGTTGTTGTGTTGGAGGGTTGGGGGGCATTTGAAATGTAAAAAACAGTATTATTCTTTTTGGTGCAGTATTTTTTTTGGTATAAATATAAATATAACCCTGTGGATAAAGTGACACTTTTTCGGCTTCGTACTGAAAAATTTTTAAATATTCACTTGGAATAATAAAGGAAATCACACCTTTCGGGTGTAAATACAGCGCACTTCGGGTCAGGAGCATATCGGGCGATAAAGTATTGTCGGCGTGGCGTGCTCTGCTGCGAGCCGTATCGGGAGAGTGCAGCGCACGATTAAAATACGGCGGATTAGAAACAATACAATGATAAGAATGTGGCACTGCCTGAAAATGCTGTAAATCCCCCTGTATCACCTCTATTCTGTGCCGCCACCTGCTGTTGGCAACATTGTCGGCAGCTTGTGCGACGGCGGCTTCGTCTATTTCCAAAGCGGTAATGCGGCAGTCGGTAAAATAATGTGAGGTACGCTGTGCCAGCATCAAAGCTATCAGCCCACTTCCTGTGCCTATATCCAAAATATTTTTGCTCTGCGGCGGCACCTGCGCCAAAGCACCCAGCAACACTCCATCAGTGCCCACCTTCATAGCACATTGATGATGATACACCCTGAATTGCTTAAAATCAAAATAATCAGATGCCATAAAAAAAACAATTTGGCAACCGCAAAAATATAAAAAAAACAGGCTGCCCGAAAAAGGCAGCCTGTTTAGTATCAAAAAAGTTTAATCGTCAAAAAAAACTATTGAACAATCAATTTTTGGAGTTCGGTAGAGCCGTCAGCACCCACCAAACGAATCATATACATACCTTTTGGCAAGTTAGAAGTATCAAAACGGATTTGATATTCTTCGCCGCCTTGCAATGCTTCGTTATAAAGCACCGCTATTTTACGACCTTGCAAATCCAATACTTCCATCAGCATTTCGGTAGTAGCTTTTGATTTAAAAGTGATATTAGTAATGCCTTGCACCGGATTTGGAGCAATAGTCATCGCAAAACCTTTTGAACCATTAGCTGCATTTTCCAATTTTTCAATGGTAGTTTGGTCTTCTTTGGTCAGCACTTTGAACAAAGGACCGCAACCATCTACGATTTTTGCCTCAAACATACCTGTACCGCTTACTGTAGCTTGGAAACCTGCTGTACCCTCGGTGAGTAAATCAATAAAGTTCAACGCATCAAAAGTAATGGTATCGGCAGTAGGCACAGTTACAGTATTAGAAGCCCAAATCGTATCTGATTCATACAAACCACCTGTGCTGTAAGTGCCATCAACAGCTTGTGTGATGGTGAGCAAACCACCGCAAGTAGGAGCAGGGCAGGTAATTTGGAAAGTATGGTCGCGAAGTGTAGTACCTTCTGCATCTAACAAAATCAAATACTCAGTACCACCCACTAAAGTTGCCGTACCAATTACGCCAACACCAAACTGGTCGCTAACACAAGTCCAGTTGAGAGCATCACAACCCAGAGAAGATTCTTTGTAGAAATAATCTATCCATCCGTTAGTAGTAGATGCTGTTACTTCAAAAGTATAATCACCACTCAAAGGTGCAGTGAATTTATACACCAACTCCTCACCCGGTGTGGCATAACCACAAGAATTGGCAGGAGAAGTACCGTCAAAATCCCAGGCACTGCAAATACCCTCTAATGTGGCAGTTACAGGAGAACCGCAAGTAATAACAGGAGCAGTAGCGCAGTTAGGAGGTGCGGTTGTTGAAAAAGTAAACGGACCTACCCAAGCACTAACATTACCGCCGCCGCAATCTGCTTGTACATAATAACTATATTGTTGTGGACAAGCTGTCAATCCGCTTAATGAGTAAGAGGTGCTTGTAAGTCCATTTACAATAGTTCCACTACCCAAAGCAAAACCCGTAGTATCCCATTGGATATTCCAAAGTGTTTCTGTATTACCTGCTGTCCAAGATAAATCTGCACTGCTGGAACTGGTAGAGGCAGCTGACAAGTTGCTTGGGTCTAAACAACCAGTGAACGGATGAATAGAAATACAATATTCCCCTATATCACCAGAGAAGCCATCTATCATAAAATAATAAGTGGTGCCGGCAGTGAGCGAATTGGTTAAAATAGTATCAACTGCTCCGTTGGTAGTACCAAAATTATAGCAACCATTAGGAAGAACAATATCAGTAATCTCTGTATATACAGGTGTGGTAGCGCAATCTGTAACATCATATACACCCAACCAACCATCTAAAGGATTGGCAGGAGCAGCCGGAATAGAAGTAACTATTTGAACAACCCCACTAGTGGCAGGCGTATAAGAATACCACAAGGTATTATTTGGCTCCACTACAACCAAAAGAAGGAGGGTCGGTGCTATTGGCAACGGCTGTATTTTGGCAAATAGGAGGTGCATCAAGTGTCAAGGCAGTGGCAGAACAAGCAACATCATTGGGCTGCGGCAGAGCTACCGTAATCAAAGCCCAAGTGCTGGTAGGTGTTCCGCATACAGCACGGATATATACATCATACGAAGCACCCGGAGTAAGACCCGTAAATGAAGTAGGGCTGGTAGCAGGATTGATTAAAGTACCACCGCCCGTTAATGGGTCAAAAGTACCGGCAAGCCCCCAACGAATACGGAAACTAGTGGAAGGAGGTGTATTACTATCTCCCCAAGAAATATCAAATGAAGTAGCTGTAACATTAGATGCGGTGAGGCTAATAGGATAATCGCAAAGCGGAATAGGATCTACAATAAAATTATCAATAAACAAATCATTGTCCGCATTGGCTACTGTAGAGCTGCCGAAAAATGCAAATTTCACCACACCGGTATAAGCAGATAAATCATATTCCTGATTTTGTCCGGTATTGGAAATCGTTTGTCCATCACCCCAACCTTGCAATACTGTCCAAGTAGTGCCGCCGTTGGTAGAAATCAACACGGCTACAGTATCATCTACACCCAAAGTGGTAGCACCTGTGCCTGCATATACAGTCAAAGCCATATCAAATTTCAAGCGATAATCCGTAGTTGTTCCCAAATCAATGGAAGGGGAAATCAACCATTCGTCATTGGCTGCAGTAGTGCCGTAAATATTAAGTCTGGCGGCACCCGTAGTACCCACATTGGCAAAACCATCAACAGCCCAAGCAGAACTGGTACCGGTAGGAGTAGCATTGATAGCTCCGGCGGCTTCTGTCCAACAAGTTGGCAAATAAGTAGCAAAATCTTGAGTATAAGTAGGCGTTAGCGTACCACAAAGCGTAGTAAAACTGCTCGGACCTACCCAAGTACTATAGGTACCTAAACCACAATTGGAACGTACATAAAACTGATAAGTAGTAGCAGAAGCCAAACCTGTTAAAGTTGTGGTAGTAGCTCCATTTACGTTTACAATAGTACCGCTGCCTTGCGTAAAGCCGGTAACACCATATTCCACCTGATAGCCGCTAGGAGGGCATACAGCAGGAGCTACCCAGTTCAGCGTAGCACCAGTTCCTGTAATTGCGGTTGAAGATAAGGTAGTAGGAACAGGACAAGCAGGTGCACAAGATTGACACTCTATTTTTATAGAGTTACAGTTAGAGCTACTAAGGCAACCCGGATCATTTACTTGAACGGTTACAGTATCATCGGCGGCTACGAAGCTCAAACAAGCACCGCCGGAAGTAGTAGAAACAAAACCTGCGACTGTACCACTGCCGGTACCGCCGTTGCGTACAGTTAAATCCGTACCGGCAGCACCGCCGTCAGTACCTGTAATAGCCGTGCAATTACCTACATTATAGGTTTGTCCGATGGTCAAGCCCCAAAAACGCGTGTATTCGTTGTCAAAGGCACAAGTAGTACCTGTAACAATCGTACAACCGGAGGTTGGAGCGGCTGCTCCCTGATACAAGGCACCCGCAGCACATTGT